>NZ_CAUVXG010000009.1:73103-120586 GCF_963555885.1 Protofrankia sp. Cr2 | reverse complement strand
CACAAGCACCGTCGCCGCGCACAGTCGCTCCTGTCCCGGTCCGCCGAAACCATCCAGTGTCAGTTGGCGTGCAAAGCGCTGCATGTCCCCACCCATGTCCCCGGCCGCACTATCGGCTCACGGCGGCGGGCACAACCCGGCTGATGTCAGGAACGGCCTCCCGCAGCTGTTGCTCGACCGTCCGCACCAGTGCGATCACCTCGGCCTCCTGCTCGAGGCCGGCACCGGTCAGCCGCACCGAGACGACACCGTCGGCGACCCCGACGACGGACGCGTCCCGTCCGACAAGCTGCAGATGCGGCCGGATGTACTGGATGGCGACGTTCGCCTTCTGCAACAGGGACGTCTCCACCCCGTCGGGCTGGACGGGGGGCACGAACGACGGACCACACAGGCAGCTGCTGCGGGTGTTCGGATTGTAGAAGGTGAAGCCGGACGACATCAGCGACTCAGTGTAGTCGATACGCATGCCGTCGAACTGTTCAGTCGCGTCGGCGGGGACGAACACCTCGAAATCCCCGACGGGGGTGACGACATCACCGGCCGCCGGCGCCGGCACGACCGTGAGCCGATAGCGGTGGCCGGCACAGTTGCCGGACGTGTCGACAACGATCCGCAGGCCTGACGCGGGGTCCGTCCCCGCCCGGTCGAGCAGCGCGCGCACCTTGTCCGCAGCCCGGTCGGTGAAACTGATCGCGATACTCACTGGTCCATCTCCCGATACGTCCAGGCGCGGTCAGGGGGCGAGGACGACTCGCTCGACCGCGGGCACCGATTCCTTCAACTGACGTTCGATGACGCCCGCAAGCGTGTCCAGCGCGGAGGAACACCCCCCGCAGGCGCCGGTCAGCCGCACCGACACGACACCACCGGTGACATCAACCACCGAGACGTCCCCGCCGTCACGCTGCAGGAACGGGCGGATCAACGCCATCGCATCCTCGACCTGCTGCCATAGGGCATCCTCATTCCCGTTCGGCTTCGGCGCCGAGAACGACGACCCGCATGAGCACGGGTCCGACGCGTTGGGGTTGGAGAAGACGAAACCCGATGATGTCAGCGACTCGACGTAGTCGATACGGACACCGTGGACGATCGACGCCGAGGCCGAGTCGACGAGCACGTCGAACCCATCCTGGCCGACGATGACATCCCCCTTCGCGGCGGCGGGCGCGAGCGCCAGGCTGTAGGTGTAGCCCGAACATCCACCGGGCTGCGCACCGACCCGCAGGCCGTAGCCGACGGTCGCATCGTCCCTGGCGAGCAGGGCACGCACCTGGTCGCCCGCGCGCTCGGTGAGAACGACCTGCAATTTACTGATCATGATCCTACCTTCGCTGCGAGATGACCGGTGATCGGCGCCCGCTGCGCGGTCGGCTCGCCCGGTCCGGTCAGGGGTTGCGACGGTTCCCCAGCGGCCAGCCGCGCTCCCTGCGCCGCGACAGCGGAGTCGATGAGGTCGTAACACTCGACGGCGTCGATCCCGGCCGCGGTCAGTGCCTCCCGTGGCCCATTTCCGATCTTGCTGCACAGCACGGCGGCACAGTCCGACAGCAGCCGGACGGTCTTGTCGAGCACCGAGGCGTCCTCGTCGCACTCGGATGGGCCCTCGCAGTAACGCGCGACGCTGCGGGTACCGACCAGGCGTGCCCAGTTCTCGCCTGCCTCGTAGACCCAGAACTCCTCGGCGTGGCCGAAATGCTGGTTGACCACGCCGCCCCCCTTGGTGGCGACCGCGACCAGGACGGTCCGCTCCGGCTTGGCGATGCCATCCGCGGAGATCCGCAACTCCTCGCGGGTGGCCTGGACGTCGGTGCGCCAGCGCTCGATCGCGGCGTGGGCCGCCTGGCGCCCGGCCAGATCGTAGGTGACCTCGCCGGTCAGGTAGGTCTCCGGGCCGAACTCCTCGCTGCGGTCCTCGCCCAGCAGCCCGACCGCGTCGGCCCGGCACTGGCGGCAGTGGCGCATC
Organism: Protofrankia sp. Cr2; assembly: GCF_963555885.1. Taxonomy (NCBI): domain Bacteria; kingdom Bacillati; phylum Actinomycetota; class Actinomycetes; order Frankiales; family Frankiaceae; genus Protofrankia; species Protofrankia sp. Cr2. The sequence continues at coordinate 118,617 of NZ_CAUVXG010000009.1, read as the reverse complement.
ATGGTCATCTCAGCGCCGTCGTCGCCCGCGCAGCGGTCCTGCAGCGCCTGGAGCTCCTGCGGGGTTGGGCCGCGCTGCCCGGTCAGGCCGTAGTGGGTGCCGTGCTCGGGCGCGGACACCAGCGGCATCACGTTGTGCAGGAACGCACCCATGCCTTTGACCGTCCGGGAGACCTCGACCAGGTGCTCGTCGTTGACACCGGGGATCATGACCGAATTGACCTTGCAGAGAATCTTGCGTTCGGTCAGCGCCGCGAGCCCGGCCAACTGCCGGTCCGAAAGGATCTTCGATGCCTCCCGGCCGGTGTGCCGCTTGCCCCGGAACATCACCCACGGGTAGATCCGCGCCCCGATCTCAGGGTCGATCATGTTGATGGTGATCGTGACATGGTCGATGCCGAGCTGTTCGATGCGATCGACGTGGTCGACGAGGGTGAGCCCGTTGGTGGACACACACAGTTTGATGTCCGGACAGTCCCGGGCCACCAGTTCCATCGTGCGCAAGGTACGGCCGGCGTTCGCCAGCGGTTCACCGGGCCCGGCCACGCCGAGCACGCTCATCTGTTTGATCTCGCTGGCAACCCGCTTGACCTTGGCGAGCGCCTCCTCCGGAGACAGCAGCCGGCTGGTGACACCGGGCCGGCTCTCGTTGGAGCAGTCGTACTTGCGGTTGCAGTAGTTGCACTGGATGTTGCAGCCGGGCGCGACCGGGACGTGCATCCGGGCGTAGTACTGGTGCGCCTCCTGGCTGTAACAGGGATGGTTCGCAATCTTCTCGGCGATCTCCGGGTCGAGTCCGGTGGCACTGCGCCCGCAGCCCTTGGTCGACGCGCACCCGCCGGTGGGAGCCGCATCCTCGACGGCCGGCACGACGGCCCGCGGGGAGGGCAGCACCGGGAGCGGAATGGAGCCATCGATCATGCCGGTTCGCCTCCTTCGTGAGACGCCTCGTGACGGGTCCCATATCGGGTCTCGTGACCCGCCGCGACAGCCACCGGCTCCAGTTCCTTCTCCAGGCAACCCACGACCCGGCCGTTGGTGAACGCGACCGCGTAGACGATGTGCTCCTGCAGGTAGAGCCCGACGCCGCGAACGTGGCCGACCGATCCGGCGTCGACCAGCACGTCGCCGACGGCGATACCGGGTTCCGGGTAGGTCCCGTCGTTACGCAGCGCCTTGACGGCGCTCACCTCGTCACCGATGTCGAACGCGGCTCTCATCGCACACTCTCCGGTGACTCGACGGCTGACTCGACGGCTGACTCGACGGTGACGGCAGCCAGGGCGACGAACGCCTGGGGGGCGCGGTCGGCCAGGACCTTGAACAGACGGTGGTCCAGCGCCCCGGCGGTGGTGAACGCCTCATGGGCTTGGGCGAGCGCGGTTCGATAGGCGGCCATGCGGGCGTTCGGCAGGGCGACTTCGGCGTCGATCCGGGCCACCGCCGCGGCGAAGTGCCGCAGGATGTGCAGCCGGTTGACGGCAACGACCTGTGGGTCGTACGGGACGTCGAGGGTCTCGAAGTACTCCTCGGCGGTCTCGGCCCGGCGGAAGTCCGCCAACCGGTCGGTGTCCGGCGCCAGGGGCGGCACCGGCGGGCGGGCGCTCACCGGGCATCCACCTTTGCCAGCTCGTGTTCCAGTCGGTTGATCTCGACATAGGTGTTGTAGGTGGCGGTGGCCGTCTCCAGGATCTGTTCCCAGCCGACCGGCAGGTCCTCGGCCAGGTCGTGCAGGTCGAGCTTCAAGCGGGTGGCGAGGCTGTTGAGTTTCTTCAGCTTCGTCTGCAGGTGGGGGATTTCGTCAGGAGTCGTCACGGGTCACCTCCGGGTGGGCGCCGGCCAGGGCGGCGGCGGCGCATACCAGCGCCTCGCCACGCTCGGCCAGATGATCGATGGAGTCGAAGCCGAACCGATGGGCGTCACGCAGCACGTCGGAGATGACCACGAGCCGGCCGACGAACACGATGACCCGGCCGAAGCCCTCATGGCTGAGGTCCAACACGTAGCCGGTGACGTGACCGGTCGCCTTCTCGATACCGGCCGCGACCGCCTGGTAGTAGGTACGCAGTCGTCCCTCGGTCGCCGGATCGATGTCGCAGGTGATTCCGAGCTCGCGCCGCCGCGCCGCGGTGAGGACGAACGGACCGAGCAGCTTCTCGACACCGAGCCGGTCGAACTGCCCGTAGGTGTCGCCGGCCCGCAGCTGATCGACCAGGTCACGCAGGAACCCGCTGCCGGCGATCACACTCGGCGCACCTCCGGCGCCGACAGGGCCGACAGGGGCGCTCATCGGGGGTTCCACGTGGGTGCGAGACCCGGCGAGTGCTGGCGCAGAACCTTGCGCAGCCACGGTGGCGGATTCCCGGCAAGGACACCTTGCAACCGCTCGATCAGCTCGGCCACCCGGGTGTCCTGCGCGGTCTTCACCGGATGGACCTTGGCCTTCACCACCCGGGCGGCCGCGGACCCGCCGATCGCGCAGACGTGCAGGATCGAGCAGTCGGCCACCGCCGCCAGCCGACTTTCGATCTTGCTGTCCTCGTCGTCATCGGCGGGGGGCAGCGTGCGCGTCTCGACGAGCTCGGCCGCGGTCGCCGAGACCTCGTACACGTCGAACCGACGACACAGGCCGAAATGCTGGTCGACGGCGTTGCCGTCACTCGTGGCGAATGCGACTTTCAGCACGTCAACTCCTCATATCCTCAAAACGCGTACTGGACCGGGCCGCAGAATGCTCACGCCCCGGCCCGGTACGCCGGCCGGAGCGATGGTCAAGAAGGCAGTTGGCCGCGTCGACGAGCAACTGGAGACTGCCGCGGTAGCCCGCGGTGGCCCGCAGCTGCGCGCCGAGACGGTCGTAAACGGGAAAACCCAGCGCCAGGTGTGCCGCGCCGATACGGTCGGCCACGTCGCGGCCGTGACTGGACGCGACGACAAGCTCGGCCCCGGCGGCGGCGGCCCGCTCGGCGAGATCAAGGAAGTCACCGACGACGACCTCCTCCCATGGCGCCCGGCCGAGCACCGGGGCGTCGGTCGGTGACACCGCCGTGACGATCTCGGCACCGGCGTCGTAGAGAAGCGAACCCACCGCGACGAGCTGCTCGGGCTCACCGGCCAGCGCGATCCGCGCGCCGCCGAGCACGAAATGGCTGTCGAGCAGGCCGTCGGCGAGCCGACGCCGCCACCGTCGGACCGCCTCGGGCGCGGACGCGCCGCTGTGGTCCATGAGCATGCGCACGAGCCGGTCGACCATCTCCAATCCACTGAGATGATCATGAATGGTCAGGGCTGTGCCGGCACCGGAGCGGGCGGCCAGCGCCGTACCCGCGCTGGCGGCGGTCGCGCCGATCACCGTCACGGCGCCCGAAGCGGTAAGCCCGAGCAGGTCCGACCTGCTCGTGCCACCGGTGGTCAGCGGCGACCAGGCTTCGTCGAGATGGCCGTCCAGTGATCCGGACAGGTCCGGGACGAGCACGGGGTCGAGCCCGAACGCCCGTACCAGGCCGGCGATCTCATCGAGGTCGACGGCGGACAACGACGGGCCGACCAGCACCGCCACCTGCCGATGCCTGGTCGGTGCCGTCCCGACGGCCGGGACTGCACCGACCAGGGCCTCCAGCGCGGCCGACCAGCCATCCGACAGCCCGCCGCGGAAGTCCGGCGTGGACACCGGGATGACCAGTGGGTGCCCGGCAGCCGGAGCGGCGGACGCCGCCGGCCCGTACGGCGAGGTCCGCAGGACACCGAGCAGGTCCTCGCCGTTGACCTCGGTCATGCCGGTGGTCAACACCCCGATCACATCCGGGTGATTGCGCTCACTGATCGTGTCCAACGCGGCAATGACCGAATCGGACGCCCCGAGTACGGCGCTGACCTCGGTGACCGCCGTTGTCTGCAGCGGAATCGGCTCGCGGAAGTGCCGTGTCAGCAGAGCCTTGGCAAAGGCTGTGCAGCCCTGGGCACCGTGCAGCAGCGGTATCGAGCGGGCCAGGCCCAGGAAGACCAGAGCGCCGCCGAGGGGCTGGCTGTGCTTGAGCGGATCGAACGCCGCGCCGGTGGCGCCGGGCACCACGCGCGCCATCAGGAGGCTCCGTTCTCGGTGTTCTCGGTGTTCTCAGGGGTGGCGGGCCGGTCCCACGGGGCCGGCGCGCGAACCTGCTCCCAGACCGGGCTGGACAGCGCCAGATCGAGGCGACGGGCGAGCTCGACCATCCCGGCGTAGCCGGCGAAGGCGTGCTGGCGTTCCTGGTTGACGTCGAGGAACGGCAGCCTGCCCTTGAGCGCGGTGTACTGGTTACGCCCGCCCGCGATAAGGATGTCGGCCTGGCTCTCACGGACGATGCGCAGCAGCTCGGTCGGGTTCCCGTCTTTGATCACATGACCGTCCGGGCCGAGCAACGCTGTGATCTTGTCGACATCGTCGTCGGTGCTCTTCGTCGCTCCGGAGGCAACGACCTCCACCCCGAGGTCCTGCAGTGCCGAGACGAGTGACCAGCTCTTGACGCCGCCGGTGTAGAGCACCGCGCGGGCCCCGGCCAGACGCTCCCGGTAAGGGGCGAGCGCCGCCGCGACGCCGGCCTCCTGCGCGGCGATGAGCTCGTTCGCGCGCCAGGCGAGGTCGTCGTCACCGAGGAGGCCGGCGAACCCGCGCAGGGTGTCAGCCATCGCCCGCAGGCCGTAGAAGCTGCCTTCGAACCACGGGATGCCGTAGCGGTCTTCCAGCCCGCGGGCCAGCGACAGCAGTGCGCGCGAGCAGACGACCATCGTCGCCCGGGCCCGATGAGCCGCGGCGACCTCGGCGTAGCGGGCATCCCCGCTGATGCTCGCCAGCACCCGGATACCGAGTGTTGCCAGCACCGGGGTGACGTCCCACAACTCGCCGGCGATGTTGTACTCGCCGATCAGGTTCACATCGTAGGGGGTGGTGAACGCCGGTTCGACCGTGCCGATCACGTGTTCCAGCAGGGCCGCACCGGCGAGGCGGTTGCCGAAGTTCTTGCTGCCGGCGAATCCGGGCGCGTGCACCGGGATGATCGGCACCTCGGTCACGGTCGCCGCCGCCGCGCACACCGCGTCGATGTCGTCGCCGATCATCGCCGTGACGCAGGTGGAGTACACGAAGACCGCGGCTGGATGGTGGCGTCGGGCGGCCTCGACGACGGTGTCGTAGAGACGCTGTTCCCCGCCGAACACCACCTCCTGTTCACCGACGTCGGTGGCGAAGCCGCGCCGGTACAGTGTCGGACCGGAAGAGAGGCTGCCCCGACCGTCCCACGAGTTGCCGGCACATCCGATCGGCCCGTGCACCACGTGGGCGACATCGGCGATGGGCACCAACGTGATCATCGCACCGTCGAACGCACAGCCGCCGGCGGTACCGCCCGGCTTGGGTTTCGGGCATCCCGCCTTTCGCGTCGCGAGGTCCTTGGTGCGGTTGTGATCGCATGCCGGCTCGTCGAACAGCGGGACTGTCGCGAGCGTGCCGCGGGTCAGGGCAGCCATCTCCACCTCAGCGAATGACGTCGAAGCTGTGGTCTGGGGCGTTGCGGTCGAGCTCGTCGAGCACCGTGTTGACGAACTGGGCGAGCAGGGTGATCCCGCCCTCGTAGCCGACGATCGGGAACCGGTGCAGGTGGTGGCGGTCCGGGATGGGGAAGCCGACCCGCACCAGCGGCAGGTTCGCCTCCCGGGACAGGAACTTCAGATACGAGTTCCCGACCAGCAGGTCGACCGGCTCGGTGAACAGCAGCGACCGCAGGTGCCACTGGTCCTTGCCCGTCCAGACGGTGGCGTGGTGACCGTAGGGACTCGCGGCCAGGACGGCCTCGGCACGCTTCTTGAATGCCTCGTCACCATTGGTGGACACCACGTGCACCGGCACGACGCCGAGCTCCAGCAGGAACCCGAGCAGCCCCACGACGAGATCGGGGTCGCCCATGAGCGCCACGCGCTTGCCGTGCAGGTAGGCGTGCGAGTCGGTCATCGCGTCGACCAGCCGGCCGCGCTCGGCGGTGACGGCGGGGGGAACCGTGATCCCGGTAAGGGCGGCCACCTCGGTCACGAAGCGGTCGGTGTTGCCCACGCCGATCGGCAGCGGCACCGTGGCGGTCGCCTGCCCCCACTCGGTGTTCACCAGCTCCGCGGTCTTGCGGGTGGCGCTCTCCTGCAGGAACAGGGTCGCCTTGGCGTTGATCGCGTCGGCGGCGACCTTCAGCGGCGTACCACCCGGGTACAGCTCGTAGTCGCCGGTGGCCGGCGAGTCCAGTGCGTCGGTGTGGTCGCCGAGCAGGACGTGCTTGACGCCCAGCAGGGTGAGCAGCCGCTTGATCTCCCGCAGGTTCCCGGTGTAGGTCTCGAAGCCCGGCACCACGTTCAGCGTGCCGTTGGACTTCTTGGCCTTCTTTCCCTTGTTCAGGTAGGAAAGAATGCCCTTCATCATGTTGTCGTAGCCGGTGAGGTGGGAGCCGACAAAGCTCGGGGTGTGCGCGTACGGTACCGGGAAGTCCGCCGGGATGGCGCCCTTCTCCCGGGCCGTGCCGATGAAGTTCTGCAGGTCGTCGCCGATGACCTCGGCCATGCAGGTGGTGGAGACCGCGACCATGTCCGGCTTGTAGAGCGTGGTGGCGTTCTCCAGCGCCTCGATGAGGTTGTTGAGGCCACCGAAGACGGCCGCGTCCTCGGTCATCGACGACGACACCGCCGGGAACGGCTCCTTGAAATGCCGGGCGAAGTAGCTGCGGAAGTACGCCACGCAGCCCTGCGAACCGTGGACGAGCGGGAGCGTACCGGCGAACCCGATGGCCGCGAGCAGCGCGCCGAGCGGCTGGCATGCCTTGCCCGGGTCGATGGTGAGTGCCTCGCGGGCGAAGTTCTTCTCCCGATATTCCCAGGACCGGGTCCAGTCCGTGATCCGGGCGATCTCGGCGGGGTCGGCGGGCTCCTCGAACTCACGCTTGCGGTCGAACTGCTCCTGGAAGTGCGGGGCCTTGAACAGCTCGTTGTGGTCCAGCACACGAAGAGGTACGGGATTGTCTGGCATGCGAACGCCCTCTTATTTGTTCGATGGGAAGAAGAAACGGTCGGTGCTGCAGGCGGTGCTGCGGAGGGAACCAGCCGGCGGCCCGGGAGCCGATCAGAAAACGACTCCCGAGCCGTCCGGTTCACCAGTCCGGTGCCGTGCTATGCGGCCGTGGACCAAGGCGCCTGGAACAGCTTCCAGGTCGGGCTGTTGATGGCGATGTCCATGTCGCGGGCGAAGACCGCGAACCCGTCGACGCCGTGGTACGGACCGGAGTAGTCCCAGGAGTGCATCTGGCGGAAGGGGAGGCCCATCTTGTGGAAGACGTACTTCTCCTTCACCCCGGCACCCATCAGATCGGGCTTGAGCCGGCGGGCGAACTCCTCCAGCTCGTATGCGCTCGGGTCGTCGTAGATCACGACGCCCTCGCCGAGCTCGGGGTTGGTGCGGCTGTAGTCGTCCTTGTGGGCGAACTCGTAGCCGGTACCGATGATCTCCATGCCGAGATCCTCGTAGGCGCCGATGGTGTGCCGCGGGCGCAGGCCACCGACGAGCAGCATCACCCGCTTGCCCTCCAGCCGCGGCCGGTACTCGTTGCGTACCAGGTCGAACAGGGGCTGGTAGCTGGCGATCGCAGCCTCGGTCTTCTCCTTGATCGTGTCGTCGAAGAACGAAGCGATCTTCCGCATCGATTCAACGATCTTGGTTGGGCCGAAGAAGTTGAACTCGGTCCACGGAGTGCCGAAGCGCTCCTCCATCGTGGTGCAGATGTAGTTCATGGACCGGTAGCAGTGGATCAGGTTCAGCTTGGCGAGGTGGCTGGTGGACAGCTCGTTGAGCGTGCCGTCACCGGACCACTGGGCCACCACCCGCAGGCCCATGTCCTCCAGGATGCGGCGCGACGCCCAGGCGTCACCACCGATGTTGTAGTCACCGATCAGGGCGACGTCGTACGCGGTCTGCTTGGTGGTGTCCCGGGTGCCGAGCACGATGTCGCGGATCGCGTCGTTGGCGATGTGGTGACCCAGCGACTGGCTGACGCCGCGGAAGCCCTCGCACTTCACCGGAACGACCGGCATGTCCAGTTCCTTCGACGCCTCGCGAGCGACCGCGTCGATGTCGTCACCGATCAGGCCGATCGGGCACTCGGACTGAATGGAGATGCCCTTGGCCAGCGGGAACAGCTCGGCGATCTCCTTGCAGATCACGGCGAGCTTCTTGTCACCGCCGAACACGATGTCGCGTTCCTGGAAGTCGCTGGTGAACTGGAACGTGACGAAGTTGTCGACGCCGCGGGTACCGTGCGAGTAGTTACGCCGGGACGCCCAGGAGTACTGGCCGCAGCCGACCGGCCCGTGGCTGATGTGGACCATGTCCTTGATCGGCCCCCACACCACCCCCTTGGAACCTGCGTATGCGCAGCCGCGGACCGTCATCACGCCGGGGCGCGACTTGATGTTGGACTTGACCTCGCACTCCTTCGACCCCGTCGGGTCGTTGGGCTTGATGTGCTTGGCCCGGAACTTCGCGGCCTTCGCCGGATACCCGGTGAGGACGTCATCGATCATCGCCTGCGTGTCGAGCGGCGGGGTCACGGCTGGAGTCGCGGGAGGGGTCACAGGAGGAGTCACGACAGACCTTTCTGATGAGGAGGTACGCCCGGTCACGCGACCGCGGTGGCCTTCTGGCCGATGACTGACTCGTCCTCCTGCTCCATGATCCCGAAGTCGATCAGAAGCTCCTCGAGCTCGTCCATGGTGATCGGGGTCGGGATCGTCTTCATGTCGTTCTCTTCGATCTTGCGCGCGAGTTCCTTGTACTCGTTGGCCTGGTTGGACTCAGGCGCGTACTCCAGAACCGTCATGCGGCGCAGCTCGGCGTGCTGGACGATGTTGTCGCGGGGGACGAAGTGGATCATCTGGGTGTTCAGGCGCCGCGCGAGCTCCATGATGAGCTCGTCCTCGCGGTCGGTCTTACGGCTGTTGCAGATCAGCCCACCCAGGCGCACGCCACCGGAGTGCGCGTACTTGAGGATGCCTCGGGCGATGTTGTTCGCCGCGTACATCGCCATCATCTCACCGGAGGTCACGATGTAGATCTCCTGGGCCTTGCCCTGGCGGATCGGCATCGCGAAGCCACCGCACACGACGTCACCCAGGACGTCGTAGCAGACGAAGTCGAGGTCCTCGTAGGCGCCGTTCTCCTCGAGGAAGGTGATCGCGGTGATGACACCACGACCCGCGCACCCGACACCCGGCTCCGGACCGCCGGACTCGACGCAGCGGATGTTGAACTCGCCGGACAGCAGCACATCCTCGAGCTCGAGGTCCTCGACCGAGCCCCTCTCCGCGGCCAGGGCCAGAACCGAGGTCTGCGCCTTCGAGTGCAGGATCAGACGGGTCGAGTCCGCCTTCGGGTCGCAGCCAACGATCATGATGCGGTTGCCGCGGGTGGCCAGCGCCGCCATCGTGTTCTGCTGAGTGGTGGACTTACCAATACCACCCTTGCCGTAAAAGGCGATCTGCCTCATCGGTGTGTGCTCCTTCACCGCACGCCCGAGCGTGCGTCACTGTGGGAAAGCCGGAGTTGGTTCAGGTAGCCGTGCTGGTACAGGCAGCCGTGCTGGTTCAGACAGCGGTACTGGTGCAGACAGCCGAAACCTGGAACTGCTCGTAGAGATCGCGGACCTCGTCCGAGCGCAGCGGCCGCTTGAGCATGCAGACCTGCGATCGCAGACCCTCCAGAACAGGTCCGAGAACGCTTTCGTCCGCATCGATTCCGTGCTTGCGCAGGGCGTACCGCAGTGACGCCCGCCCCGCGTGCTTGCCCACGACCAGGCGGCGGTGCGCACCGACCTCCGCGGGGTCGAAGGGTTCGTAGATGCTGGGCGCTTTGAGCACGCCATCCACGTGGATGCCGGACTCGTGGATGAACGCGGACTCACCGACGATGGCCTTCCCGCATGGCACCGGACGGCGTGCCGCGCGCGAGACCAGGCCGGCCAGCGCCCGGAAGGACGTGGTGTCAAGGTCGACCCTGGTTCCCAACAGGTGGCGAAGCGCCATCGCCACCTCTTCCAGCGGCGCGTTGCCGGCACGTTCGCCGAGCCCCGCGACGGTGGTGCTGACAAACCCGAAGCCGGCCCGAACCGCCGCGAGAGTGTTGGCGGTGGCGAGTCCGAAGTCGTCATGGGCGTGGATCTCCCAGTTGGCGGGCACCGCGCCCACCAGCCGAGACATCCGGGCACAGGCGCTGAAGGGCTCGAGGACTCCGACGGTGTCGGCCCATCGCAGGCGGTCGACACCATCGCGGACCAGTTCGTCGGCGAGCTCGATAACGAAGCTGTCGTCCGCCCGTGAGGCGTCCTCGAACCCGACCCCGACGACAAGCCCCCGATCGAGGGCGTCGGCGACGCAGTCGCGGATCTGGCTGCGCGCCCACGCCCGGTCCCGACCGAGCTTGTGTGCCAGATGCAGGTCGGACACGGGAATGCTGAGGTGCACCCGGCCGACGCCGGAGGCGACCGCCGCGTCGATGTCGGACCGCAAGGCACGACACCAGGCGACGATCTCCGCTCGCAGCCCGGCGCCGGCGATGCGAGCCAGCACCTCGCGCTCGGCCGGACCCATGGCCGGCACGCCCGCCTCGATCTGCGCCACCCCCGCCCGGTCGAGCGCGGTGGCGATGGCCAGCTTCTCCTCCGCCGTGAAGGCAACTCCCGGGGCCTGCTCACCGTCACGCAAGGTGGTGTCACAGAACCCGATCACGATGTCGTGCCCCACAGTTGCCCTCCGTCGGTTGAAAAGGAAGGTGGCGAGATGTGCCCGCCTGCGATCGGCTGTTGCGACCGGTGGCGACTTCCGCGGGCCTCGCCGTTGAAGCGCCGCGATTAGGAATGTCGTCCACTGTTGTTTCGTGCTCTTTAAGCGCCGTATCTTCCCAGTAACGTTTCGGCCGCATCCGCGATTCTGGGACGAATAGCTGAAGGAGCTCGGGCCGGGTGTCCGAAAGACCCTGGGACCAACGGTGCGAACGGCTGGCGCCGAATGGTGCGCCGCCGGCCGACACCCTGCCCACGGTGCAATACGACAGGTTGTCTCCCGCTCATTGTTTTACGACCGGAAGCCGTGCCCAAATACGACTGACCGCCGCTGGTGGGACGAACGTACCTGTACTTTCCGACCAACGGCCCGAGCCATTGTTCACACGTCCTTGGCATCCATGACCGAATGCCGGAACCGCGGAAGACGGTGATGAGAACAACAAAGGCGTCCCCCGGCCGCGGGCGTTGTGACGACGCCGACGACCGGGGAACGCCAGGGATCAATGTGCGCTGTCGAGCGGGGAAAGTGCGGGATCAGACCATGCCGGTGGATCAGTAGATCAGCCGATCGTCCAGGTGTTGCCCGTGTGCAACAGTTCGGACAGCAGCTCGTCGGGAGTCGCGTTCGCGGTACCCGACCGTGCCGAGGTATTCTGTTCGGCCACCATGGCGTCATAGGTGGGCCGACCCACCCGACGGAAAACCCCGATCGGGGTGTTGCTCAGGTCGGAGTCGGACAACCGGGACAGAGTGAAGGCGTAGGCCGGGCCCTCCACTGTCTCGTCATGGACGATGATCTCGCTGCGGGGGACGTGGGCGGTGTCCGCGACCTCAAGCCCGAAGCCGCGCGGCTCGCGCACCACACACTTCTCCCCCGAGCCACCGAACGTGATCGGCTTACCGTGCTCAAGGCGGACCAGCACCGAGTCGCGACTGGCCGGGTCCTTCAGCACGTCGAAGGCACCGTCGTTGAAGATGGCGCAGTTCTGGTAGATCTCGATGAACGCGCTGCCCTCGTGCGCGGCGGCGGCACGCAGCACCGACTGCAGATGCTTGCGGTCGGAGTCGACGGTGCGGGCCACGAACGACGCCTCCGCGCCGAGCGCCAGCGCGATCGGGTTGAACGGGGTGTCGCGGGAGCCGACCGGCGTCGACTTGGTGACCTTGCCGAATTCCGACGTGGGCGAGCACTGACCCTTGGTCAACCCGTAGATACGGTTGTTGAACAGCAGAATCTTGATGTTGACGTTGCGGCGCAGCGCGTGGATGAGATGGTTGCCACCGATCGACAGGGCGTCACCGTCACCGGTGACCACCCACACCGACAGGTCCGGCCGGCTGACCGCCAGACCCGTCGCGATCGCCGGCGCCCGACCGTGGATCGAGTGCATGCCGTAGGTGTTGAGGTAGTACGGGAAACGCGACGAACAGCCGATCCCGGAGACGAACGTGACGTTCTCGCGCGGAATACCCAGTTCCGGCATGAACGACTGGATCGCCGACAGGATCGCGAAGTCACCGCAGCCCGGGCACCAGCGGACCTCCTGATCCGACCGGAAGTCCTTGGCGGTGAGCTTGACGGGCACTTCAGTCATTACGCACGACCTCCTCGAGGACCGTCTCCAGCTCGGCCGAGGTGAACGGCTGGCCGTTGACCTTGTTGTAGGACACGGCGTCGACCAGGTAACGCTCACGCACCACGTGGGCGAGCTGGCCGAGGTTCATCTCCGGGATGACGACGCGGTCGTAGCTGGCAAGTACCGCGCCGACGTTCTTCGGCATCGGGGAGATGTGACGCAGGTGTGCCTGGGCGATGGCCACCCCGCCTTCCCGCAGCGCGCGGCAGGCCGCGCCGATCGGCCCGTAGGTGGAACCCCAGCCGAGCACCAGCACCCGGGCCTCACCGGAGGGGTCCTCGACCTCCAGGTCGGGCACGTCGATCGCCTCGACGCGGGCGGCGCGCAGCCGCATCATCAGGTCGTGGTCGGCCGGCACATAGGACACCGCACCGGTACGGTCGGCCTTCTCCAACCCGCCGACGCGGTGTTCCAGACCCGGTGTGCCCGGCACCGCCCAGGGACGCGCGAGCGTGTGCGGGTCGTGCAGGTACGGCAGGAACGTCCCGTCGGGCCCGTTGGGTTCGGTCGCGAACTCCACCCGCAGGTCGGGCAGGTCGGCCGGGTCCGGCAGCAGCCACGGTTCGGAACCGTTGGCCAGGTATCCGTCGGAGAGCAGGATGACCGGCATCCGGTAGGTCAGCGCGATCCGCGCCGCCTCCAGCGCCGCGTCGAAGCAGTCCGCCGGGGAGCGGGCCGCGATCACCGCGAGCGGTGCCTCCCCGTGCCGGCCGAACAGGGCGATGTTCAGGTCGGACTGCTCGGTCTTGGTCGGCAGACCGGTCGACGGGCCGGCCCGCTGCACGTCCACGACCACCAGCGGAAGCTCCAGCATCACCGCGAGGCCGAGGGTCTCGGTCTTGAGCGCCAGCCCCGGGCCGGAGGTCGAGGTGACACCGAGCGCGCCGCCGTAGGAGGCACCGAGCGCCGAACCGACCGCCGCGATCTCGTCCTCGGCCTGGAAGGTGGTCACGCCGTAACGCTTGTATCCCGACAGGTCGTGCAGGATCTCCGATGCCGGGGTGATCGGGTAGGCACCGAGGAAGACCGGCAGTTGGGCGCGCAGACCAGCCGCGACAAGGCCGTAGGCGAGCGCCGAGTTGCCGTTGACGCTGCGGTAGGTGCCGGGTACCAGCTTCGCGGGCTTGACCTCGTAGCGGACGGCGAAGTCCTCGGTGGTCTCACCGTAGTTCCAACCGGCCTGGAACGCGGCCACGTTCGCGGCGGCCAGCTGCGGCTTCTTGGCGAACTTCTGCTTGAGGAACTCGACCGTACCTTCGGTGGGCCGGCTGTACATCCACGACAGCAACCCGAGCGCGAACATGTTCTTCGCCCGCTCGGCGTCCTTCTTGGAGACGTCGATGTCGGCGAGCGCGGCGACGGTCGCGGTGGTCAGCGGCACCCGGTGCACCGTGTACCCGTCGAGCGAGTCGTTCTCCAGCGGATTGCTCGTGTAACCGACCTTCTCAAGGTTACGCGTGGTGAACTCATCCGTGTTGACAATGATCTCCGCATTCGGCGGCAGATCGGCGAGATTGGCGCGCAGCGCAGCCGGGTTCATCGCCACCAGGACGTCCGGGGAGTCACCGGGGGTGAGGACGTCATGGGCCGCGAAATGCACCTGGAAACTGGACACGCCGTGCAACGAGCCCGATGGGGCGCGGATCTCGGCGGGGTAGTTGGGCAGGGTCGACAGGTCGTTTCCCAGGATGGCGGTCTCGGAGGCGAAACGGTCGCCGGTGAGCTGCATTCCGTCGCCGGAGTCACCGGCGAACCGGATTGCCACCCGGTCCAGATGCTGAATCTGCTTGGCCACGTACGTGGACCTCCTCAATGACCGACGGTCGGCGAGGGTGCGTACCCACTGTTCTACAGTGGGTAGAGCGGGCCATGCGGCTCGCCCGTCCTTCTTATACGGAGGCATTGATTCAGCGGTGTTTCGCGGTGTCAAATCGCCATCTCATAAAGGGGGCGGTGCACGTCACGCTGAATTCGACAACAGCACCGTCACATATATCCTCGGACGTGCGGGAAAAGCGTCCACAATTGCGCGGACAACACCATTGGCGGGACTTTGGGGAAGCAACGACGGAAAGACGTTTCCCGCCGCGGGGGACCACCGTCCCGTCCTGTCACCGACGAAGGTCGCGCTCCCCCGGCAACCGGCCCACCGCCAGCCCCGGCGTGTGAGGACGCCCGATACCGCGGCCTGCGGGTGCGGGTGCGGGTTCACCGGGTGAGGCTTGCGAAGATGTCGTCGAGGAGCGGCTGCCCGGGTGCCCGGCCGTGTTCGACGTACCACTCACGGCCAAGTGCCCACCGGAACACCGGACGGGGAAGCCGAAGGAGCACCGTGAGCAGGCGCAGCCCCGAGTCGGTGCTTGCCTGGCTGGCGTGCGCGGCCAGAGCCGCCCGCTTCGCCCGCGTATGGCGACGCACGTCGACCCGGTGGGTCAACGCCTCGCGCGCGGTGTAGAGGTCCGCGACGCGCACGGGGTCGAAGCTCGCCGGGACACGAGGTAACCGCGAGACGATTCGCAGCATCCGTTGCAACGCCCCGCGGTCCAGCGTCGCCTCCAGAACGACACCGGTACCGGCGATCGTGGCGGCACGGACCCCGACGTGGTGCACCTGCACGTGATCGGGATGACCGTATCCACCGGCGGGGTCATAGATGGTGAGCACGTCGGCCCGCTCCTCGCGCAGGATCTCGGCCAGGCGTGCCGCTGCCTCCTCGACATCGGCCTCGGCAAACGCCGAGTCCGCCCCCGAGGGCGCGTCGGCCGTCCCGGAATCCTCGTAGCCCAACCACGCGACCCGGGCGCAGCCGAGTACCCGGGCTGAGCGCTCCAGCTCGGCCTTGCGCTGGTCGGCCAACGGGCCGCGGGCGAGCACGTCGCGCGACGCCGGGCCGGCTCCGCCGGTGGTGGCGACCACGAGCACCACCCGATGACCCTCCGCGGCTGCCCGCGCCAGGGTTCCGCCGGTGAGCAGCGCTTCGTCGTCCGGGTGGGCGTGGAAGGAGACCAGTGTGTACGGCACCGTCCTATTAGAGCGCCGACGCAAAAAGATCATAGCGCCGCCGTCGGCCAGGTCTGCACGCCGGATGCCGCCTGCCCGCATGCGCCTGTCAGCTGTGCCCGCCGACACCGGCTTGCGCCGGCACGTCGGCACCGGGGGGTACGGGCGTGTGGCGTATCTCCTCGCTCTGGTCCGCGGGTTCAACCGAGACCCTGGGTAGCACCCGGTCGAGCCGGGCCGGCAGCCACCAGTTCGCCCTACCGCACAGGTGCATCAGCGCGGGCACCAGCACGGTCCGGATGACGAACGCGTCGATCACGACCGCGAGCGCGAGGCCCAGACCGAACATCTTGATCACACGATCGTCCCCGAGCATGAAGGAGCCGAACACCAACGCCATGATCGCTCCAGCCGCACTGATCACACGGCCGGTCTCGGCCTGGCCCAGCGAGACGGCGATCCGGTTGTCCCGGCGCACGAGCCACTCCTCGTGCATCCGACTAACCAGGAACACCTCGTAGTCCATGCTCAGTCCGAAGAGGATCGCAAAGATCATCACCGGTAGGAACGGCTCGATCGGCCCGGACTGGATATCGAACAGGTCGGACAGCCATCCCCACTGGAAAATCGCAACGAGGACCCCGAAGGACGCGGCGACCGCGAGCAGGTTCATCACCGACGCCATCAGCGGAATGACGAAGCTGCGGAACACCACGACCAGCAGCAGGAAGGCGAGGCCGATGACCACGGCGACGAACAGAAGCAGCTTGTCCGCGAGCACATTCGCGAAGTCATCGAAGATCGCCGTTACGCCGCCTACGTGGACGACCAGCGAACTGCCCCGGGCCGACTCCGGTATGATCTTGTTCCGCAGCCGGTCGAGCAGCTTGGAGGTCGCAGCGTCCTGCGGGCTGGTGGTCGGGTAGAGCGTCACCGTCGCGGCGCGTCCGTTGGGACTTTCCCGCGGCTCTGACACCGACGCCACTCCGGGTGTGTCGTGCAACGTTGCGACCAGCCTCGACAGGGCACCGCGGTCCGCCGGGGAGCCAATCTCGGCGGCGAGCACGAACGGACCGTTGAATCCGGCGCCGAACCCTTCCGCGAGCAGGTCATACCCCCGTCTGGACGTCTTGGACTCCGGTCCGTTGCCCTGATCGGAGGACCCGAGCCGCAGGGAGAAGAAGGGCACGGCCACGGCCACGATCAGTCCAGTGGCGATCACGGCCGAAAGGGCGGGACGCCGCTCGATCCGGCGGGCCCAGTTCCACCAGAAGCCGGTGGGCACCTCGGGTTCCCCACCAGCGGTCGCAAGCCTCGCCCGCTCCTTCCTGCTGAGCAGCTTCATCCCGAAAAAGCCGAACAGCGCGGGCAGCAGGGTGACAGCGGTGGCCATGGTCAGAGCCACCGTGAGCGCCGCGCCCACGGCGACCCCGACCAGGAAGTCCACCCGCAGCGCGAGCATCCCGAGCAGGGCGATGCACACGGTGACACCCGCGAACATGACCGCGCGACCGGAAGTGTTGACGGCAGTGACGGCCGCATCCAGCGGGCTCCTGCCGGCCCGCAGCGCAGTCCGGTGCCGGTTGACGATGAACAGGGCGTAGTCGATGCCGACACCCAGTCCGATCAACGTGGCCAGGGTCGGCCCGAATTCGGCGATGTTCATCGCATGGGAGAGCAGTCCGATGAGCGAAAGTCCGACTCCCAGCGCGATGATCGCGGTGAGCAGCGGCAGACTCATGGCCAGTAGCGTGCCGAAGGCAATAAACAGGATCACCGCGGCGGCGGCGATACCCACCAGCTCGCTGGTACTGCCGAGCTCCTGTTCTGCGACGCTGATCGGGTTGCCGGACAGCTCCACCTGCAGGGCACCGCTGTCCGCGGCCCGAGCCGTGTCGACGATCGCGACGATGTCGTCCCTGGGGATCTCGTTCGCCTGTCTGTCGAGCGCCACAGTCGCGAAGGCGGTCCGGCCGTCCTCACTGAACCGACCGACCGTTTCGGGGCCGTAGGGGCTGGTGATCTCCACGACATGGGGCAGCCGCGCGACAGAAACGAGCATCCGGGAGGCGGTGGCCTGCACCTGCGGATCCCGCAGTGTCCCGGAACGGGCATGCAGGACGATCGACGCGCTGTCCCCCGACGCCGCGGGGAATTCACGGGCGAGGAGATTGATCGCCTCCTGCGAGCCGGTCCCCGGAAGTGAGAAGACGTTCTTGTAGTCGGTACCTGTGGCGGCGCCGGTCGCGCCGACACCGAGCACAGCCGCAAGCCACAGCAGCAGGACAAGGCGGCGGTGCTGGAAGCTCCAGCGGGCCAGTATTGTCACAGGTTCCCCTCTTGGCACGACAGGCGAAGACAATGATCAACTGGTGGAACACTCGAGGGTCCGCGAAACGGCCTGTGTGGGCCTGACCGCCGGAAGGATCATCTTGAGCACATACTCAACACTTGTAGACTCAATGACCGTAGAAGGACGTACGGAGGTCAGTCAACGTGCGTGGAGTAACACGTTCTGTGATATCAGACACGCCGCCCATCGGGCGGGCTGAACGTCGCGCCCGCACGAGAGCCGCGATCCTCACCGCAGCCCGCACAGTGTTCGGCGACTGCGGCTATCAGGGCACGACGATCCGGGCTATCGCCAGCCGAGCGGGCGTGGATCCAGCCCTGGTCATGCAGCACTTCGGATCGAAGGAGGCGCTCTTCGTCTCCGCCGCCGAGATCGAACTGGGCATCGACGACGCCCTACCCGGGCCGATTGACGATCTGGGTGAACGCCTGCTCGGTACGCTGTTGGAGCGGCTTGAGTCCGCCCCGGAGGCGACCGTGTCCATGCTGCGGTCGATGCTCACCCACGACCAGGCCGCCGAGGCGGTGCGGGCCGCAATGATCGACAAGGGAGCCAGCCCGCTCGCCGACATAATCATCGGCGACGACGCCGAGGTGAGATCCGGACTCGTCGCCAGCATGATAATCGGCCTGATAATCACGCGCTACCTCCTGAAGATCCCTGCGGTCGCGGAGGTACCTGCCGAGCGCCTGACCCACCTGTTCGGGCCCTGCCTGCAGAAACTGATCACACCAGCGGGCCCAGGAACCGCGCCGGGGAACCACGAGACACGGCCTGAGAGCGACCGGCAACAGGGGTCTCGGATCAACGAGCGGGGAGCCAGGTAGAGGAATCCAAGGCGGAAGTGCTTCCCCATCTCGAACTCGGGGATGCCGTCGCGCAGCAGATCGCAGATACGATCGACCCGCTCGTACACGACCACTTTGTGGCCGGCGCGGGTGAGGCGTCAGGCCGCAGCGCCGGGCCACCGCAACGCTCGGCATGGGCAAGCCTGCCCGCGCTTGCCTGGTCGCGGCTTGTTACGATAACGGGTGTGAGTTCCGCCAACCGTGCCAGGAAAAAGTCCGGTCGCACTCTGACGAAGAGCCGTAACCGGAGCGCACCGTCGCCGTACGGGCCGATACTCGACGACGCAGCTGAGCTTCATGGCCAGGAGTCGGTGCTCATCGCCGAAGCGTGGGCGTCAGCGCTGCTGGGGCAGATCTGGGTTGCCGGCTGGGCCGGCTACGCAGCCGACGACGCCCACGACCCGAACGACTTCCTGCAGAACGAGGTCGAAGCGTTGATCCGCCATATGGCGGGCCAGCCCACACCCGCCGGGCTTGCGGTTCTGCGCGCGCTGGCGCTGGTGGGTGAGGACTGGACGCGCGAGCTGGCCACCGATGCCGCGCGTGGGCTGGCCAGGCGCGGTGTCCCGGAACCGGCGTGGGGCGCACATACCGACGTCGCCGAACCGGCCGAACTGACCGACGTCCTGTCGATGACCGACATGTTCGGCGATGTCGAAGTGATCACACTCGGCTTCCGGCGAGCCGACACCGAACACGCAGTCGTGGTGTTCGTCGACCACGCCTCTCTCGCGGGCATCTTTAAGATCATGATTGGCGAATTGGCGGCCGACGGCATCAGCGGACTGGTCGAGACCTTCGGCGCGCAGGGATCCCTTGCCGCGCCGGTCCCGCTGGAGGCAGCGCAGGTAAAAACCCTGCTCGATGACGCCCTCGACAGGATGCTCGATCACGGGCCACCGGACGTGGAATACCAGCGGGACGCACCGGCTGCGGAGAAGGCCGGCAGCGACGATGACAGCGGCACGGACGACGAGGACGAGGGTGACGCGGCCCGCAGCTGGGCATTGCTGCGAGCACGGCTCGACCTACTACCCGACGACCTACTACCCGACGACCTACTCGCTGACGATCTGCTCGCCGACGCCGACGAGTTCGATATCGACCTGATCGACGACGAGGCAGACCGAGCGGAAGCGGAGCGGGTCGCCGCGGAGTTCCTCGCATCCGACCACGCCCAGGCGCTGCCCGATCGCGAGGCGGCCCGGATCTGGGCACGGATGGCGGCCGACTGGGCTCTCGACCTGGGACGACCAGCGCAACGCTACGGCCCTCTTTCGCTGGGTTACTTTCTCATCACCGAAGTGAGCCAGCACATCGCGCTCGGGGCCGACGACCTCGCACTGTTGCCAGCCGTCATCCGGGCCTGGGCACACTTCACCGCCGACGCTCGCGAGCTGGGCTCCGCCGCGCACCAGCAGTGGGACGAGCAGCTGCCGGAGATACTGGACGAGTTCGCGGCCTCCTACCGGGAACCCGATGCGGCCGACCACCGCGCCACCTGCGCGGATGTCATCGACTTCCGTCTGTACGAGACCGAGACCAGTTCCGAAGCCGTGTTCGACAGACTGTACGCGGCGGCCCCCGCCTTTTTGCGCAGGCAACTCGACGACGCCGGGCTGGCCGTGCAGCCACCCACGATCCCCGCCGCCACCGTTGAATCGACGGGAACCGTCCATCAGATCAAAGTCCTGCTACGCGGGTCGAAACCGCCGATCTGGCGTCGGCTTGAGATTTCCTCGACGAGCACGCTGGCGGATCTGCACAACGTGATCCAGGCCGCGTTCGACTGGGACGACGACCATCTGTGGATGTTCACGACCGCGTACGGAAAGTTCGGCTGCTCCCCCGACCTGGGCGATCGGGATCCGGATGAGACGACCATCGCCCAGATCGCCGGGGAAGGCGTCAAATTCCGCTACCTCTTCGACTTCGGCGACGATCTGGACCACGACGTCATTGTCGAAAAGGTCGTTCCCGTCACGGCGGGCGCCGCCTATCCCCAGTGCATCGGCGGACGCCAGCCCGATCCCGTCCAGTACTACTTCGACGAGGACGGCGAAGGCCGTACTGACGCGCTCTTCGACACCGACGTCATCAACACCCGCCTCGCACGACTACAAAAATAGCCGATAACCGCCCACCAGCCGTACGGTAGGTCATTGCGGTCACGGGAACGACAGTTTCCACCTACCGCCGGCGGCCAAGAAACTGCATGGTAGGTCATTGCGGTCACGGGAACGACAGTTTCCACCTACCGCCGGCGGCCGTCATCCCCGGGGGATCCCCCGCAACACCGCCCAAGCCCTCAGCGTCGTTCCCGGCGCATCCGCCGGACGATCACGGTGAGGTCGACCACCGCCGTCAACGCAATCACACCGAGCAGGACGGCCGGGACCGGCTGGTCGGAAACGGCGTAGTACACACAGGCACCCGCACAGAACAGCAGCCCGAACAGGGCGAGAGCCAGACGCAGACCCAATGCGCTGCGGGCGGGCGGGAATCCACCCGGGCCACCGTCCACTGCACCATCGCCCATGTGTTCACGCGCCCCTGTGTTTCCGCCTCCCTGAGCCGGGGTCAGATGAGTTCGCGGTCGCCGAGATAGGGCCGCAGCACCTTGGGGACGCGGACCCGGTGGTCGGCGGTCTGGAAGTTCTCCAGAATGGCCGCCAGGAGCCGGGGCGTCGCCACCGCCGTGTTGTTCAGCGTGTGAGCGAACCGGACCCGTCCGTCGGCGTCCTTGTAGCGGATGTTCGCCCGCCGGGCCTGCCAGTCGTGCAGGGTCGAGCAGCTGTGGGTCTCCCGGAAGCGCTCCAGCGACGGGAACCACGTGTTGATGTCGTTCATCCGGAACTTACCCAGGCCCATGTCGCCGGTGGCACATTCCACCACCTCGTAGGCCAGGTCCAGGGCCTGCAGGACGTGCTCGGCGGTGTCGAGGAGTTCGGCGTGCCAGCGGGCCGACTCCGCCTCGTCGGCCGCGCAGATCACGAACTGTTCGACCTTCTCGAACTGGTGCACGCGCAGCAGCCCACGGACGTCGCGTCCGGCGCTGCCGACCTCCCGGCGAAAGCACGGCGAGATCCCGGCGTAACGCAACGGCAGGTCACGCAGGGACAGCATCTCCCCTGCGTGCAGGCCAACCAGCGCGACCTCGGCGGTGCCGGCGAGGTAGAGATCGTCCCCGGGTAGCTGGTAGATCTCCTCGCCGTGCCCCGGCAGGAAGCCGGTACCGACCAGCGCCTCGCGCTTGACCAGCGACGGCACCGACAGCAGCCGGAAGTCCCTGCCCGCCAGCAGGTCCAGCGCGTAGGAGTGCACGGCCCGCTCCAACAGCACGAGGTCACCTGCGAGCGCGTACGCCCGCTCCCCCGAGGAGTTACGGGCCCGTTCGAACTCCGCCCAGCCACGCTTCTCGGCCAGTTCGACATGGTCGACCGGGGTGAAGTCGAACACCGGGGGATCGCCCCAGACCCGGATGACGGTGTTCGCCGCCTCATCGGGCCCGACCGGTGCCCCGCTCCACGGGATGTTCGGTGTCGCCAGCAGCAGGTCCGCCAGCCGGGCGCCGGCGTCCTCAAGCTCCGCACGGGTCCGGCGTAGCTGCTCGTCCAGGGCGCCCGAGCGTTCCCGCAGCCGCTCGCGCTCGGCCGCGTCCGCGGCCTTGAAGCCACCGGCGAGCTCCCGACGCTCACGCTGGGCGGTGTCCAGCGCGTGCTGCAGCGCCCGTACGGACTGGTCGAGGCCCAAGATGGCGTCGACGTCGAGGTCAACCCCTTTAACGCGGGCGGCATCCCGCACGGCGTCGGGATTCTCCCGGATGAACCGTCTGTCCAGCATCTGGCCTCGTCGCCCTCCAGCGGGATCCCTGCACGTCGCTGAAAAGCCTACCGCCCGCCAACCCGACCACGGACGATCATCGACGGGTCGGGGTGATCGGTGCAGGGAGATCGGTGGTGCCACGCAGGTAACGGTCCACCGCCGCGGCGGCGGCCCGACCCTCCGCGATCGCCCACACGATCAGGGACTGACCCCGGCCGATGTCCCCGGCGACGAACACCTTCGCGACGGAACTCGCCCAGCCGGCGTCCCGGGCGACATTGCCACGGGCGTCGAACGCGACACCGAGCTGGTCGAGCAGACCGGGTCGTTCCGGCCCG
The DNA here is from genome assembly GCF_963555885.1 of Protofrankia sp. Cr2. NCBI lineage: Bacteria > Bacillati > Actinomycetota > Actinomycetes > Frankiales > Frankiaceae > Protofrankia > Protofrankia sp. Cr2. Next base: position 95,776 of record NZ_CAUVXG010000009.1, on the reverse strand, counting down.
ACGAAACCCATCGCCAGCAACACGAGGTCGCACGCCAGCTCCACCTCGCTGCCCGGCACCGGCTCGAAGCGGCCGTCGACCATGGCGACCTCGTGCATGCGCAAGGCGCGAACCCGACCGCCGTCATCACCGAGAAAGCACTCGGTGGAGACGGCGAAAACCCGCTCGCCGCCTTCCTCGTGCGCGCTGGACACCCGGTAGACGACCGGCCAGGTCGGCCACGGGTTCGCCTCCGGTCGCAGGTGCGGCGGTCGCGGCATGATCTCCAGTTGGTGCACGGACACCGCCCCCTGGCGGTGGGCAGTACCCAGACAGTCCGCGCCGGTGTCACCGCCACCGATGATGACCACCCGTTTGCCCGCCGCGTTGATCGGCGGTTCGGTGAGGTCGCCCTGCTGGACCCGGTTCGCGGGAACCAGGTACTCCATCGCGAGGTGGACGCCGGCCAGCTCGCGGCCGGGCACGTTGAGATCCCGCCCGACCGTCGACCCACCGGCGAGCACGATCGCGTCATAGGACGCGCGTAGCTCGTCCGCGGTGATGTCCACACCCACGTTGCACGAGGACATGAACACCGTCCCCTCGGCTCGCATCTGCGCGAGCCGACGGTCCAGCACCTGCTTTTCCATCTTGAACTCGGGGATGCCGTAGCGCAGCAACCCACCGATGCGGTCGGCCCGCTCGTACACGACGACGTTGTGGCCGGCCCGGGTGAGCTGCTGAGCCGCGGCGAGCCCCGCCGGGCCCGAGCCGACCACGGCGACCCGCTGCTCGGTGCGCGCGGACGGCAGGACCGGCCGGACCGTACCATCGGCCCAGGCCCGACCGATGATCGACACCTCGACCTGCTTGATGGCCACCGGATCATCGGAGATTCCCAGCACACACGCTGTCTCGCACGGCGCCGGGCACAGCCGCCCGGTGAACTCCGGGAAGTTGTTGGTGGCGTGCAGCCGTTCGATCGCCTCGCCCCAGTCGGCCCGTCGTACCAGGTCGTTCCACTCCGGGATGATGTTCCCCAGCGGGCAGCCGTTATGGCAGAAGGGGATGCCGCAGTCCATGCACCGGGTTGCCTGCTGACGCAGGGATTCGACCGGGAACGGTTCGTAGACCTCGTTCCAGTCGGTGATCCGCACGTCGACGGGCCGGCGTGTCGGCAACTCCCGGCGATGCTTGAGGAAGCCGGTCGGGTCAGCCATGCCGCTCCTGTCGAATGATCGTATCGGGGCTGCCGGGGCGTGTTCGCCAACACGCGGTAGGACACCGATCAGGCACGGGACGCCGCCATGATCAGATCCTCGGCGGACAGGCCGTCCTCTTCGGCTCTGCGCATCGCGGCGAGCACCCGCTTGTAGTCCCGGGGCATGATCTTGACAAAGGAGGACTGTTCGGCCTGCCAGTCCGCGAGCAGGCCCGCCGCCACGGTCGACCCGGTCTCGCGCCGGTGCCGGGCGATCAGGGCGAGGAGCAGCGCCCGGTCGTCGTCATCCAGCGGGTCCACGTCGACCATCTCCGTGTTGATCCGGCGCAGGATGGGCTTGTACAAGAAGGCCACGCCACCGCTCATCCCGGCCGCGAAGTTGCGTCCGGTGGACCCCAGGACGACCACGGTGCCCCCGGTCATGTACTCGCAGCCGTGATCGCCGACGCCTTCGACGACGGCGGTCGCACCGGAGTTGCGGACGCAGAACCGCTCGCCGACGATGCCGCGGAAATACGCCTCACCGGCCGTGGCACCGTAGAGCAGCACGTTGCCGGCGACGATGTTCTCCTCGGCCCGCAGCGGCGCCTCCTTGGGCGGGAAGACGATGATCCGTCCACCGGACAGGCCCTTGCCGGTGTAGTCGTTGGCGTCACCCTCGAGCGTGAGAGTCACCCCACGTGGCACGAACGCGCCGAAACTCTGCCCGGCGGAGCCGGTGAACCGCAGCGAGATCGTGTCATCGGGGAGCCCCTGCGCACCGTAACGCCTGGTCACTTCGAAACCGAGCATGGTGCCGACCGTCCGGTTGACGTTACGGATCGGCATCTCCAGCCACACGGGCCGACCGTCTTCCAACGCCCCCTCGCACAGCTGGATCAGGGAGTTGTCCAGCGCCTTGTCCAGCCCGTGGTCCTGAGCGGTCGTGCAGTGCAGGGAGCCACCGAAGGGCCGTTCCGGCGCGTGCAGCAGCGGGGTGAGGTCCAGGCCGGCGGCCTTCCAGTGGTCGAGTGCGGCCCGCGCGTCGAGGACCTCCACGTGGCCGACGGCCTCGTGCAGCGTGCGGAACCCCAGCGCCGCGAGGTACTCACGCACCTCCTGCGCGATGAAGGTGAAGAATGCCTCCACGAACTCGGGTCTGCCGGTGAAACGGGCACGCAGCTCGGGGTTCTGGGTCGCCACCCCCACCGGGCAGGTGTCAAGGTGGCACACGCGCATCATCACGCAGCCGGCGACCACCAACGGGGCGGTCGCGAACCCGAACTCCTCCGCACCCAGCAGTGCACCGATGATGACGTCGCGGCCGGTCTTGAGTTGGCCGTCGACCTGGACCACGATCCGGTCGCGCAGACCGTTGAGCAGCAGGGTCTGCTGGGTCTCGGCCAGGCCCAGCTCCCAGGGGGCGCCCGCGTGCTTGAGCGAGGTCAGCGGGGCCGCGCCGGTGCCGCCGTCATGCCCGGAGATCAGTACGACATCCGCATGGGCTTTGGACACGCCGGCGGCCACCGTACCCACACCGACCTCGGCCACGAGTTTGACGTGCACCCGTGCCCCCGGGTTGGCGTTCTTCAGGTCGTGGATGAGCTGGGCGAGGTCCTCGATGGAGTAGATGTCGTGGTGCGGCGGTGGCGAGATCAGACCCACGCCCGCCGTCGAGTGCCGGGTCCGCGCGATCCACGGGTAGACCTTCTGCCCGGGCAGCTGGCCGCCCTCACCGGGCTTGGCGCCCTGGGCCATCTTGATCTGGATGTCGTCGGCGTTGGCAAGGTACTCACTGGTCACGCCGAAGCGACCGCTGGCGACCTGCTTGATCGACGATCGACGGAGGTCGCCGTTGGCATCCGGTGTGAACCGTCTGGCGTCCTCGCCGCCCTCGCCGGTGTTCGACTTCGCCCCGATCCGGTTCATCGCGATCGCCAGCGTCTCATGCGCCTCGGCGCTGATCGATCCGTAGGACATCGCACCGGTGGCGAACCGCTGGAGGATCTCCGACACCGGCTCGACCTGGTCGATCGGAATCGGCGGGCGCAGGCCCTCACGCAGCGAGAACATGCCGCGCAGGGTGGCGTTGCGCCGCGACAGCTCGTCGACGGTGGCGGTGTACTGCTTGAACACCTCGTACTGCCGGCTGCGCGTGGCGTGCTGGAGCAGGAAGACCGTCTCCGGGTTGAACAGGTGCACCTCGCCCTCGCGGCGCCACTGATACTCACCACCGGTGTCCAGGTTGCGGTGGGCCAACTCCGAGGAGACCGCCGAGTACGCCTTGTGGTGACGGGCCGCGACCTCGGCCGCGATGACATCGATGTCCACGCCGTCCAGCCGCGACGGCGTCCCGGTGAAGTAGGTGCCCACCAACTGCTGGGACAGCCCGATCGCCTCGAACACCTGGGCTCCGGTGTAGCTGGCCACGGTGGAGATGCCCATCTTGCTCATCACCTTGAGCACACCCTTGCCCAGCGCCTTGATGAGGTTGCGCTGGGCCTGGTCGCGGGTGATGCCGTCCAGGTCACCGCTGTCGAGGATGCTGTCGATCGACTCGAACGCCAGGTAGGGGTTGACGGCGGCCGCGCCGTACCCGAGGAGCAGCGCGACGTGGTGGACCTCGCGTGCGTCGCCGCACTCGACGATGAGACCGACCTTGGTGCGGGTCTTCTCCCGGATGAGGTGGTGGTGGACGGCCGCGGTGAGCAGCAGGGAGGGAATCGGCGCCTTGTATCGATCGGAGTCACGATCGGACAGGACCACGACGCGGGCACCGTCCGCGATCGCCTCGCTGACGCCACGGCAGATCTCGGCCAGCCGCTCGGCGAGCGCCACGCCGCCGCCTTCCACGTCGTAAAGACCACGGACGGTCACCGCCGCGAACCCGGGCATGTCCCCGTCGTCGTTGATACCGACGATCTTGGCGAGTTCGGTGTTGCTGATGACCGGGAACGGCAGGTGTACCACTCGACACGATGCCGGCGACGGCGCCAGCAGATTACCTTCGGGACCGAGCGTCCGGCCCAGGCTCGTGACCATCTCCTCCCGGATGGCGTCCAAGGGCGGGTTGGTCACCTGCGCGAACAGTTGGCTGAAGTAGTCGAAGAGCAGCCGCGGACGGCCCGAGAGCACCGCGACCGGCGTGTCGGTGCCCATCGAGCCGATCGGTTCGACACCGCCTCGGGCCATGGGCGCGATGATGACGCGCAGTTCCTCCTCGGTGTAGCCGAAGACCTGCTGGCGGCGGCGGACCGAGGAATGACCGTAGACGACGTGCTCGCGTTCGGGTAGGTCGTCCAGGGCGATCAACCCCGCGTGCAGCCATTCCCCGTACGGCGCGGCAGCGGCCAGCTCCGACTTGATCTCCTCGTCGTCGACGATCCGGCCCTGCGCGGTGTCGATCAGGAACATCTTCCCCGGCTGGAGCCGGCCCTTCTGCACCACCTTGTGCGCGGGAAGGTCCAGGACACCGACTTCGGAGGCCATGACGACCAGACCGTCGTCGGTCACCCAGTAACGCGACGGGCGCAACCCATTACGGTCAAGCACCGCGCCGATGACCGTTCCGTCGGTGAACGCGATGGACGCCGGGCCGTCCCACGGCTCCATCAGCGCCGAGTGGAACTGGTAGAACGCCCGGCGGGCCGGGTCGATCTCGTCGTGGTTCTCCCATGCCTCCGGGATCATCATGAGGACGGCGTGCGGGAGGCTGCGGCCACCCAGGTGGAGCAGTTCCAGGACCTCGTCGAAGCTGGCAGAGTCGCTCGCGCCGTCCGCGCAGATGGGGAAGATCCGGTGCAGGTCACCGGGGATGAGATCGCTGGCCAGCAGGGCCTCACGGGCCCGCATCCAGTTGCGGTTGCCACGCACAGTGTTGATCTCACCATTGTGGGCGACGTAGCGGTACGGATGGGCAAGCGGCCAGCTCGGAAAGGTGTTGGTCGAGAACCGGCTGTGCACGAGGGCGATCGCGCTGGCCAACCGGGGATCGTCCAGGTCGGGGAAGTACGCCGAGAGCTGATGGGTGGTGAGCATGCCCTTGTAGACGATGGTGCGCGCCGACAGCGACGGGAAGTACACACCGGCTTCACGGCGCGCCCGCTTGCGGACGCAGAACGCCCGCCGCTCAAGATCCAGCAGGTCGGCGGGCTCCGCGGGTTCACCCGGACCGTCGACCGCCGCGGGCAGGCCGAGGAAGATCTGCCGCATCCGCGGCTCGACCTCGACGGCGGCCCGGCCGACGATGTGGCTGACCACTGGAACCTCGCGCCAGCCCAGTACCCGCATGCCTTCCGCGCGGACGATACGACTGATCGCGCGGACGGCGTTGTCCCGGTCACCGGCGACCTGCGGCAGGAAGGCGGTACCCACCGCATACCGGCCGGGTGGAGGTAGCGGAAAGTCGACGACGTCGCGCAGAAAGACGTCCGGCACCTGCAGCAGGATGCCGGCGCCGTCGCCGGTGTCCGGGTCGCAGCCCGACGCTCCGCGGTGGTCGAGGTTGCGCAGCACGGTGAGGCCCTGTTCGACCAGCTCATGACTGCGTCGGCCACGGACATCCACGACGAAACCGACCCCGCAGGCGTCGTGTTCGAAGGTGGGGTCGTACAAGCCTTGTGCGATCAACATCCGGCGGGTCCTGTCCGTCTTCAGGGGTTCTCCGTGAGGCGGACGACGCTGTCCGGACGCGCCACCGTGACAGGGCAGTCCCGGCCAGGCGCACTAATGAGTGTGCCACGTACGCTCAGGATCCGCCGTGATCAATCACAGCCCGGACCCCGATGTGGCCAACCGGGCATGAAACCACCGTCACCGGCCGCGCTGGGGTACCTCCTGGGATACCGGCTGCGGACCCGAGTCGGTATCCGCGTCCGGCGAACCGGCGCCCGCGTCTGCGTTCGCGCCCGGCGAACCGGTATCCGCGTCCGGCGGCCCCGGGCGCACGGTGGCCGGCGGATCGACCGATCTGCGTACCGCCACCATGGCGGCCACCGCGACGACGAACACGACGATCGACACCCAGTCGTTGAGCCGCATCCCGAGAAACGTGTGGGCGTCGTCGATGCGCAGCGCCTCGATCCACCCTCGCCCGGCAGTGTACAGCGCCACGTAGAGGACGAAAAGTTTCCCCCGCCCGAGCCTGCGGTGACTGTCCACCCACAGCAGCACACCGGCGACGCCGACATCCCACAACGACTCGTACAGGAACGTCGGATGGTAAAGCGAGACACCGGGAACAAGCTGATGGCCCGGGTCGATCCGCACTGCCCAGGGTAGCTCGGTCGCCCGTCCGTAGAGCTCCTGGTTGAACCAGTTACCCCAACGCCCGACGGCTTGAGCGAGCACGAGCCCGGGGGCCGCGGCGTCCGCGAACAGGCCGAACGGTGTCCCGCGATGGCGGCAGGCCAGCCACACGCCGAGCGCGCCACCGGCGACACCGCCCCAGATCCCCAACCCGCCGTGCCAGACCTTGAGCGCGTCGAGGGGATGGCCGCCGGCGCCGAAGTACGCGTCCGGGCTGGTGATGACATGGTAGATCCGCGCACCGACGATGCCGAGCGGGACCGCCCAGGCCGCGGCGTCCGCTGCGAGGCCCGGCGGCTGGCCACGGGCCCGCAGGCGCCGGTCGGTGACGACGATCGCGACCAGGACACCAAGGATGATCATAAAGGCATAGGCCCGCAGCGGAATGGGACCCACATGCAGGACGCCCGTCGACGGGCTGGGAATCGCAGCTAGGACCACGGTCGCCAACGTTATACCCGACATTCCCGTACCACGGTCGGGCCGGCTACCCGGCCGCATCCCGGCCGACACCGGTGGCCAGAGCTGCCACGAGCCGTCCCACCGCCGCCGCAGCGGTATCGGGATCATCGCCCGCACGGTCGGCGTCCACCAACACGTTCACCAGAGCCGAACCCACGATCACCCCGTCGGCGAAGCCGGCGACCTCCGCCGCCTGGGTGGGCGTGCTCACGCCCACCCCCACGCAGACCGCAGTGTCGCTGACGGCTCGGACCCGGCTCACCAGCCCGGCCGCCTGCGCACCCACCGCCGACCGGGCACCGGTCACCCCCATGAGCGAGGCAGCGTAGATGAAGCCCCGGCTGACCTGGGCGATCCGCGCGATGCGCGCATCCGAGGAGCTCGGGGCGACCAGGAACACCGGGTCGAGGCCGACCGCCGCGGCGGCGGCAAGCCAGGGATCGGCCTCCTCGGGGGGAAGGTCCGGAGTGATCGTCCCAGCCCCGCCGGCAGCCGCGAGATCCCGGGCGAACGCGGTGACCCCGTACCGCTCGACCGGATTCCAGTAGCTCATGACCAGGACGGGGGCACCGGTGGCGGCCACCGCCTCCACGGTCGCCAAAACCTCACGTGTCGTGACACCACGGCTCAGCGCGGCATCGGCCGCGGCCTGAATCACCGGGCCGTCCATGGTCGGGTCGGAGTAGGGCAGGCCGACCTCGACGATGTCCACCCCCGCCTCGACCATGGCCCGCATGGCGCTGACACCACCGGCAACCGAGGGGAAACCCGCCGGCAGGTAGCCGATCAGTGCCGCTCGCCCCGCCTCGCGTGCCGTCGCGAACGTGTCGCTCAACCGGCTCCGCTCACCGCCGAGACGGCTCCGCTCACCTGACAGACTCTGCACAGCGCGTCCGTTCCGTCAGCTCATGAATGATCGAGAAGGTCGAACCACCGAGCCGCGGTGTCGACGTCCTTGTCGCCCCGACCGGAGCAGTTCACCATCACGACCGCGTCGGGACCCAGCTCCCGGGCGAGGGCGAACGCGCCGGCGAACGCGTGTGCACTCTCGATCGCGACCAGGATGCCCTCCAGCCGTGCGACGGTGGCCAGTGCGTCCATGGCGTCACGGTCGTCGACCACCCGGTAGGTCGCCCGGCCGGTCTCGTGCAGCCAGGCGTGTTCCGGACCGATGCCCGGATAGTCAAGCCCGGCCGAGATCGAGTGCGACACCTGGGTCTGCCCGTCGGCATCCTGGAGGAGGTAGGTCCGCATCCCGTGCAGGACGCCGGGTACCCCGCCCGCGATCGCGGCCGCATGACGTCCGGTCGCCACCCCGTCACCGCCGGCCTCGACACCGACCAGCGCAACGGACGGGTCGGCGATGAACGGGTGGAATATGCCCATCGCGTTGGATCCGCCACCGACGCAGGCCACCACGGCATCGGGCAGCCTCCCGATACCGTCGAGGACCTGGCCGCGGGCCTCCACGCCGATGACCCGCTGGAAGTCACGGACCAACGCCGGAAACGGATGCGGCCCCATGACCGAACCGATGCAGTAGTGCGTCGTGTCCACCGAGGCCACCCAGTCCCGCATGGCCTCGTTGATGGCGTCCTTGAGGGTCTGGCTGCCCGAGGCGACCGCAACGACCTCGGCGCCCAGCAGTCGCATCCGCGCGACGTTGAGCGCTTGGCGGCGCGTGTCCTGCTCACCCATGTAGACCACGCAGTCCAAGCCGAGCAGCGCACAGGCCGTGGCCGTGGCGACGCCGTGCTGGCCGGCACCGGTTTCGGCGATCACCCGACTCTTGCCCATCCGACGAGCGAGCAGACACTGGCCGAGCACATTGTTGATCTTGTGCGAACCGGTGTGCGCCAGATCCTCACGCTTGAGCAGGATGCGGGCACCGCCGACGTACTCAGCCAGGCGGGTCGCGTCGGTGAGGGGGGTGGGCCGGCCGGCATATGTCGCGAGCAGCCGGTCCAGTTCCGCGGTGAACGCCGGATCGGCGCGGGCGGCCGCGTACGCCGCTGTCAGTTCATCCAGAGCGGCGAACAACGCCTCCGGCACGAAGCGACCGCCGAAACGACCGAAGTGACCGGCGCTGTCAGGCACCGGGCCGCCCGAGACGACACCCTCAGCGGCGAACCCGGCGGTTCCGGCGGAGGTCATCGTCTGACTGTATCGGTCAAGGACCGCTTTCAGTCAGCGCCCCACCCTGGTCGCAGGGTGGGCACCCGCGGTGACCAGATCCGCGACCGCCTGGCGTGGATCACTCCCCGTCACCGCAGCCTCCCCCACAAGCACCGCGTCCGCTCCTGCCGCCGCGTAGGCGAGCAGGTCGTGCGGGCCGCGCACACCCGATTCGGCAACCTTGATCACCCCTGGCGGCAACAGCGGCACCAACCGGGAGAAGGTGTCGCGATCGACCTCGAGCGTCCGCAGGCTGCGTGCGTTCACACCGATCAGACGCGCACCCGCATCGACCGCGCGGACGACCTCGTCGCAGTCGTGCACCTCGACCAGCGCGGTCATACCCAGCGACTCGACCCGATCGAGCAGCCCGACCAGGCGCGGCTGATCCAGCGCCGCCACGATCAGCAGAACGATGTCGGCGCCGTGCGCCCGAGCCTCGAAGACCTGGTATGGCGACACGATGAAGTCCTTGCGCAACACGGGCACGTCCACCGCCACCCGCACGGCGTCCAGGTCGGCGAGCGACCCGCCGAACCGGTGCCGCTCGGTCAGGACGCTCACCGCCGCCGCGCCCGCAGCCTCGAACTGCGCCGCGAGCGCCGCCGGATCGGCAATCGGGGCGAGATCGCCCTTTGACGGCGAGCGACGCTTCACCTCGGCGATCACCGAAACGGCCCGGGTGCGCAGCACAGCGAGTGCATCCCTGGGATCGGGGACACGCTCCACCCGCCGTTTGAGCGTCGCCAGGGAGACCGCAGCCTCCCGCTCTGCAAGATCCGCCCGTACCCCGCACAGGATGTCGTCAAGGACACTCATCGGCCGGTACCCAGGACTGTCACAGCCATGGCGCCGATGTTAGGCCAGGCATCGGCCAGGGGCACCAGACCCCCGTCGACGACAGCCGACCATCACGTTCGGCGGTTGCCCGTCGGTTGACCCAAGCCGGAGACGCACCGACATGGGCGACTGGAAAGGCCACCCACGTCGGGCATGCTCGCTGCATATGCACGGATCGTGATTGTCCTGTCGTTGTCCAACGATCTCTGTTGCTGCCGAGGGTCAGGACCGGTACGCCGACCAACAGCCGCCGGTCACGTCGGGTCGTCGCCCCGGTCAATGGCCTGCCAGGCGTCGACCGGCCGGGCGGCCGGAGCCTGATATCGGGGGGACAGCGCCGACCATGTGTGCCCCCGAAATGCCACCAGTGCGCCGCCGAACGCAAGGAGTACGCCTCCGCAGGTGGCAAGCCACGGCGCGGCCGTACGCCGAAGGTCCCGCAGATCAGCGGTGAGGCTCGGGGCGATCTGGCGCACCTGCGAGGCGACGCGCACAGCCGGCAGCGGGTCGGCGGCGATCCGGCCTGCGACGACGGCGACCACCACCCCGGCCAGCAGAACCGGCAGACCGACGAGTACACGCCCCCGTCGCCGGGTCGCGGCGATCGCGACGACTCCGGCAAGCCCGACCAGACCCAGACCGGCCACGGCCGGGGCAAGATCCGAACCGGACAGGTGTACCGCGAGCGGCGCGGCGGTGACCGGTTCCCCGGCTATGGCCCCGTCCGCGACACGCAGATTCACCCAGGTCGCGCCGACGCTGACAAGGACAAGCGCGGCGCCCAACAGGCAGCAGAGCACCGCCGCAGCCATCTCCCCGTGTCCACGGCGGCCGGTACCCGTGCCCGTGCCCGTGTCCGTGTCCGTGGCGACGGACTCCTGCTGATCGGTCATGTCGGGGGACGCAGCGACTCGGCGATCTCGATTGCCCGCAGCACCGCCGCCGCTTTGGTTCGACTTTCGTTGTTCTCGGTCACGGGCACGGAATCGGCGACGATTCCGGCGCCGGCCTGTACGTAGGCCCGCCCGTCCCGGAGCACAGCGGTCCGGATGGCGATCGCGGTGTCCAGATCGCCGCCGAAGTCCAGATAGCCGACCACGCCCGCGTACAGGCCCCGGCGGGTCGACTCAAGCTCATCGATGATCTCCATTGCACGCACCTTGGGCGCACCGGTGAGGGTGCCCGCGGGGAAGGTCGCCGTGAGCACGTCCACAGCCGACCGGTCCTGCGCGACCTCACCGACCACCGTGGAGACGATATGCATGATGTGCGAGAATCGCTCGACCGCGGCGAACTCGACCACCCGTACCGAACCCGGCGTACAGACTCGTCCCAGGTCGTTGCGCACCAGGTCGACGAGCATCACGTGCTCGGCCCGCTCCTTGGGATCGGCCAGCAACTGTGCGGCGAGCTCGGCGTCCTGTTCGGGTGTGGCGCCACGGGGACGGCTGCCGGCGATCGGATGCAGCAACGCGTGCCGGCCCGTCACCTTCACATGCGCCTCCGGCGACGATCCGACGACATCATGATCATCGAAGCGGAGCAGGTACATATAGGGACTGGGGTTCGAGGCCCGCAGGACCCGGTAGACGTCCAGGGCCGCAGCTGCGGTCGGCCGCTCGAAGCGCTGGGAGACCACGATCTGGAAGCACTCGCCGGCCCGGATCTCCTCGATGGCGGCTTCGACGGCAGCCTCGAAGCGCTCCGGAGCGGTACGCGAGGCAAAGCCGGCGAGCGAGAGATCGGCTGGCGCCGTGGTGGTCGCGACCGTCGGCTCGCTCCACTTGCCGAGATCGGCGGTCATCGCCTCAAGGCGGTGCACGGCGTCGTCATAGGCTGCGTCCGGGTCGCCTTCGCCGCCGGTGAACACGTTTGCGATCAGCAGACAGGAACCGTCTCTGTGATCGAGTACCGCGAGGTCGGCGGTCAGTATCATGCGCAGCTCGGGCATGCCCAGGTCGTCCACGCAACCGGACGGAAGCCGTTCGACCCGCCGGACGATGTCGTACGACAGGTAACCCACCAGCCCGCCGGTGAGCGGTGGCGCATCCGGCGGCTTGGGAGTACGCAACGCCACCTGCACCGCGCGAAGGACGTCGAACGGGTCCCCATCAGTGGGAACACCCGGCGGCGCCTGGCCGTCGGTCCAGACCGCTGATCCGTCCCGCTCGGTAAGGGTCGCCGCGGCCCGGACACCGATGAACGAATACCGCGACCACACCCCGCCGTGCTCGGCGGACTCCAGCAGGAACGTTCCCGGCCCCCCGGCGAGTTTGCGGTAGATCCCGACCGGGGTCTCACCATCGGCGAGCAGGCGGCGTGTCACCGCGACCACCGGGTACTCGGCTGCGAGCGCGTGGAAGTCGGCCCGGCCCGGACTGACCTCGCCTGTCGTCACGACTCGGCTCTCCTCGCAGGTTTCGTGGCAGGTTTCGTGGCAGATTGCGTGGCAGATTGCGTGGCAGCGGCCGGCAGGCTGCGGTTGTCGAAGCACGTTCGGCTGCCGGTGTGGCAGGCCGGACCCAGCTGGTCCACCTGGACCAGCACGGTGTCCCCGTCGCAGTCGAGGGCGACCGACCGGACCAGCTGGCGGTGGCCGCTGGTGTCCCCTTTGACCCAGTACTCCCGGCGACTACGGCTCCAGTACGTAGCACGCCCGGTGGTGAGCGTGCGGTGCAGGGCCTCGTCGTCCATCCAGCCGACCATCAGCACCTCTCCGGTGTCGTACTGCTGTGCGACGGCCGGGAAGAGACCGGCCGCGTCACGCTTGAGCAGACCGGCTATGGCGGGGTCCAGTCGGGACGCGGAGGCGGACACCTGCCCATTGTGCCGTGCCCCCGGTCAGATGAGGTCGCCGTCGAGGTCATGGGCTATGCCCGCCGTCCACGAGGCGTGCAGCCGCCGATACACCCCGGGGACACCGACGAGTTCGGCGTGGGTCCCCTGCGCGACGATCCGGCCGGCGTCGACGACCACCACCAGGTCCGCAGCCTCCGCCGTGGACAGTCGGTGGGCGATCGTGACCGATGTCCTCCCCCGGGTCAGCGCGATCAGCGCGCGGGCGAGCCGCACCTCTGTCGCCGGGTCGACCGACGATGTCGCCTCGTCAAGGACGAGGAGGTCCGGTCCGGCGACCTGAGCGCGGGCGACGGCGACAAGTTGACGTTCTCCCGCGGACAGCGCGCTCCCGCGTTCGCCGACCCGAGTGTGCACACCGTCGGCGAGCCCCGCAACCCAGTCCGCGAGCCCCAGCGAGGTGAACGCCGCCATGACATCGGCGTCGGATGCCTCCGGACGGCCATAGCGGACGTTGTCCGCAATGGTCAGATCGAACAGAAAGCCGTCCTGCGGGACCATCACGACCCGCCTGCGTAACGACGCGAACCGGACCTGCTCCACGGGCACGCCGCCGAGCAGCACCTGACCGACGGTCGGATCCATCAGCCGGGTGAGCAGCTTGGCCAGGGTGGTCTTGCCCGATCCGGTCTCGCCGACCACGGCGACCCTCGTCCGAGGTGCGATGTCCAGGTCGACGGCCGCCAGAACGCGCGGTCCCCCCGGATAGGCGAACGCGACACCGTCGAAACGCACTCCGAGCGGGCCGGGCGGAAGATCTCGTCCGCCGTCGGGGCCCGGGTCACGCACGTCCTGCGGCGTGTCCAGAACGTCGAGCACGCGACGCATACCGGCGAAGGCGTTGGCTCCCTCGTTCAGCACCTCGGTCAGGGTCTGCAGCGGTACCACGAACAGTGTGACCAGAAACAGAAATGCCACCAACCGGCCGGCACTGAGATCGCCGTCCACCCCGAGCAGCACCCCGCCGACCACCACGGCGCAGGTCGCGCAGGCCGCCACCAGCTCGCCCGCCGAGAAAACCGTGGCGACCATCCGCTGCGCCGCGGTCTGCGCCGACCGGTAGCGGTCCACGGCGGTGTCGACCCGCGTCGCCGTGCGCGCCTGAGCACCGTAGGCGCGCACCACCGCCGCGCCGACCACGGATTCCGAGATCCCGCCCAGCATCTCCGCAACCCGTTCCCGAACGGCCAGATACCGCTGCGCGAGAATCGACTGGAACCGTTTGATCACAAGGGCCATCGGTACGAAACACACGTAGACGACGATGGTCAGCGGCCAGGAGTAGACCGCCATGAGGACGGTCGCTATGATCATCTGCCCGGAGGACAGCAGCAGGATCATGCCACCGAACTGCAGGAACTGCGACATCTGGTCGACGTCGCTGGTAACCCGCGAGGTGAGCGCCCCCCGCCGCTGCTCCGACTGAGTCAGGGCGGACAGATCGTGGATGTGCCCGAACGCGCGTATCCGCAGCGTCGCCAAGGCCGACTCGGACGTCCGGTAGAGCCGGACGCTCATCAGGTAGGCCGCGAAGGCCGTCACCCCGATCGCCACGGTTGCGCCGGCCGCCGCCCAACGGACCACCGACAGGTTGGGTGTCCCGTGAAGCAGGCCGTGGTCGATGGTCTGCTGGACCGCGATCGGGACCACCACCCGTCCCGCGGTGGCGACGACCGCGAGAGCAAGGGTTACGGGCAGCCCGACGGTGAGCTCCGGTACAAGTCGCCGGATCTTGTTGAGGGTCACCCCCAGCGGCTCCCCGGAGCGGAGCCGATCACCGCTGTCGGGACCACCCACCAGCCGTCCCCGGTCGCGGGACCTGTGGCTGACGGGGCCGTCCTCCTGGCGAGGAACCGGCACCGTCACGCTCACCGTGCCGCTCCGGCGTCCTCGACGGCGCCGTCGATGACATCCCCGACGACGTCATCGACGGCGCTCGCGCCGCTCATCGGGTGGTATGCGGTCAACAGCGCCGCATACCCGGGCGAGGTGGCCATCAGTCCATCGTGGCTGCCTCGCCCGGCCACCCGTCCCCGATCCAGGTACACGACCTCGTCTGCCAGCTCGATCGTCGCCCGCCGGTGTGCGACGACGACCACCGTGGACGCGCCCGCCCGCTCCCGCAGACCAGCGAGGATGGCCGCCTCGATCCGCGGGTCGACCCCGGATGTCGCGTCGTCGAGAACGAGTAGACGCGGCTGGCGGACCAACGCCCGAGCCAGGGCGATCCGCTGCCGCTGCCCGCCGGACAGCGTGGTTCCGCGTTCGCCGACCTGCGTGTCGAGACCGGCGGGCAGTGCCGCGACGAAGCGGTCAGCCTGCGCACACGCGAGCGCCTCCCACACCGCCGCGTCGTCCACTGCCAGGCCGAGCGCGACGTTGCCGCGGACCGTGTCGTCGAACAGGAACGCCTGCTGGGAAACCAGGGACGCGGCCGAGGCGACCTCGCCGTCGGCGGCCTCAGTAAGATCAACTCCGTCGATCCGGACCGCTCCGACGTCAGGGTCGTACAGTCTGACCAGCAGGCCTGCCACGGTCGACTTCCCGGACCCGGTCCGTCCTGCGAGCGCCACCACCCGGCCGGGCGGGACATCAAAGCTCACCCCGTCCAGAACCTGGGTCGCCGGCCCGTCCGCATCCGCCGATCGCGGATAGGTGTAGGTGACGGCGTCCACGGTCAGTCTCGCCGGGCCCTGCTCACGCAGTGTCCGGGATCCGAAGTGCTGCTCGCCGCGGGCGCCCAGGACCGCGCGCACCCGGCCGTAACCGACGACCGATCGGGGCAGTTCACCGAACACCCAGCCGATCGCCCGCAGCGGAAAGGCCAGGAGCGTGAACAGGTAGGCGACACGTATCAGATCTCCGACATCGAGTGCACCCGCCGAGATCCTGACCGTACCGACCAGCAGAACCGCGAGGACGCCGATGTTCGGTAAGGCGTCCATCACCGGATCGAACAGCCCGCGCACCCGCCCGGCGCTGATCATCGCATCCTTCAGCTCGTCCGCCTTGCGAGCGAACCGGGCGGTCTCGTCCCGTTCCCGCCCCATCGTCTTGATCACCAGGGCGCCGTCGAACGACTCGTGCGCCACCCCGCTCACCTCCGCCCGCAGTTGCTGGGCGCGCGACAGCAGCGGCGAGACCTTCTGCCCGTAGATGACGTTGACGATGCCGAAGAAGGGGAAGATGACGCATCCGACAACGGCCAGCAGCGGATCGGTCGCGATCAGCACCATCAAGGCAACGACGATCATGACGAGTACACCCACCGCGAACGGCAGCGGGAGGATCGGAGCCCATGTCGCCTCGACGTCGGCATTGGCGTTGGACAGCAGCAGGCCGGTCGAGTGGCGCTGGTGCCACGACAGCGGCAGCAGCAGGTACTGCCGCGTCACCCGGCGACGGTAGAGTGCCTGTAGCCGGAACGTCATCACCCCACCACCGAGCCGGCGCACGAACATGCCCACCGCCCTGGCAACGCCGACGGCGACCAGTAATGTCGCTGCCAGCGTTAAGCTGCCCACCGCCACCCGTCCGGTTGCGAAGGACGGCAGCAGGACCTTGTCCGTGACCTCGCCGAGCACGACCGAACTTGCCACGGTCATGAGGCCGAACAGCGAACTGCCGGCGACTGCCACGGCAAACGACCGGGGTTCCTCGCGAATGCCCATCCCGATGATTGCCAGACCTCTTCGGATGACATCGGGTGAACCTGCGGAAACCGACTCCGTCGATCCCACCGGGTCATCGGGCATGGTTCTCCTCTCGTCGCTCACCACGCCGCCGACGTCGGCACCGCCCAAACGGATTCGAACCGAAAGTGATGTCCGAGGACTTCGGCCTCCGGGCGCGCGATCTGACGATCGTCGCACGCCCTTTGGCCGGCTGGATGTCCAATGGACATCCAACAACTGACGTGCACTGAGCGAACAGGTACTCAGCGAACAGATACCGAGGCGGCTCGCAACGCGTTCTTGACATCACCGATGCGCAGGTGACCGAAGTGGAAGACGCTCGCGGCGAGCACCGCGTCCGCGCCCGCGGCGACAGCCGGGGGGAAGTGGGCGAGCGACCCGGCCCCGCCACTGGCGATCACGGGCACGTCGACGACCGCGCGGACGGCCCCGATCATCTCCAGGTCGTAACCGTCCCGGGTCCCGTCCGCGTCCATCGAGTTGAGCAGGATCTCCCCGGCACCGAGCTCCGCCGCCCGCACCGCCCAGGCAACCGCGTCGATGCCGGTACCCCGGCGCCCGCCGTGGGTCGTCACCTCGAACCGCGGGCCGCCCGGTTCGTGGCCGCGTCGGGCGTCCACCGACAGCACGATGCACTGGCTGCCGAACCGCAGCGCGCACTCGCGGATCAGCTCGGGGTGAGCGACCGCGGCGGTGTTGACACCGACCTTGTCCGCTCCCGCTCGCAGGAGCCGGTCGACGTCGTCGGGTGTCCGTATCCCGCCGCCGACGGTCAGGGGGATGAACACCTGCTCGGCGGTGCGCCGGACCACATCGTAGGTGGTCTCCCGGTTCCCGCTGGACGCGGTGATGTCGAGGAAGGTCAGCTCGTCGGCGCCCTCGGCGTCGTACAGCTTCGCCATCTCCACCGGGTCGCCCGCATCCCGCAGGTCGGTGAAGTTCACACCCTTGACGACCCGGCCCGCGTCGACATCCAGGCAGGGGATCACCCGGACGGCGACGGTCATCGGATGGACCCGCTCATCGGGTGGGCGCGGGTCGGCCCGCGGCGACCGCCAACGCCTCGGGCAGGGTGAACGCCCCGGCGTAGAGGGCCTTGCCGACGATGGCGCCCTCGACCCCGGCCACACCCGCGATCGCGACCAGGTCGGCCAGGGACGACACCCCACCACTGGCGATCACGGGCCGTGACGTCGCCGCGGTGACGGCAGTCAGCAGGTCCAGGTTGGGCCCGGTAAGCGTACCGTCACGATGAACGTCGGTCACCACATACCGGGCACAGCCGTCGGCATCCAGGCGGGCCAGGACGTCGAACAGCTCGCCACCGTCGCGCGTCCACCCACGGGCGGACAGGATCGTGCCGCGGACGTCGAGACCGACGGCGATCCTGTCGGCGACCCGGCCGATCGCGGCACGCACCCAGTCGGGGTCCTCCAGCGCGGCCGTGCCGATGTTGACCCGGGCCGCGCCGGTCGCCAGTGCCGCGTCCAACGAATCGTCGTCGCGGATACCGCCGGAGAGCTCCACCGCCACGTCGACCGACCGGACCACCTCAGCGATCAGATCACGGTTCGAGCCGCGACCGAACGCCGCATCAAGGTCGACGAGGTGGATCCACTCGGCGCCGTCGCGCTGCCAGGCAAGGGCCGCCTCGCGCGGATCGCCGTAGGAGGTCTCGGAACCGGCCTCGCCCTGAACCAGCCGGACGGCCCGGCCGTCGGCGATATCCACGGCAGGCAGGAGGATCAGCGCCATGTCGCACACCCTACGGGGTGGCCCACCAGCCGCGCCCCGGCCACTCACGTCCCGGTGACCGGCGGGGGCGCGGACGCCGGGACTCTCACGTTCAGGCGACGCCACCGGAGTTGACGCCACCGGAGTTGACGCCACCGGGGTCCGGCGCCGAGTATGCGCGCCCCTTCCACGCGGCGCCGTGGCCACGGCGGTGTGCCCGCGCCGAATCCAGCGTCATGAGCACATAGAGGACCGCGACCGCAGGGAGGGTCAGGACGACGAACAGCGGCTGGCGGTAGTAACGGACCATCGGGAGATAGGTGACGGTCATCACCACCCAGGCACTGATCCCGGCCCCAGCAGCGACGGCCGCGGCGCCGCCACCGACACCGGCGGCGAGACCGGCAAGGCCGGCCACCGCGGCCAGCGGAGGGATGAGGTAGGCCGATATCAGTCCGACGACAGTACCGACGAGCAGCGCCGGGGAATGCCGCAGCTGGGTGTAGGCACTGCGGGCGACCATCTTCCATAGGTCCGCCAGCTGCGGGTAGGGTCGCACGCTGCGCACGCCGCGCGGGCCGCGGTCGGCAAGGCCCAACCAGGTCCGACCACCGGTTCGTTTGATCGCGCCGGCCAGGGAACAGTCGTCGATGACCGCGCCGGAGATGGCGGCCAGCCCACCGGCACGTTCCAGCGCGGCCCGGCGCAGGAGCACACAACCGCCGGCCGCGGCCGACGTCCTCGCGTCGGGCCGGTTGGCCCGGCGGAACGGATAGAGCTGGGCGAAGAAGTAGACGAAGGCCGGGATGATGATCCTTTCCCAGCGGTTCTCGGTGCGCAGCACGGCCATCAGCGACGTGAGGTCGAGACCGCGGCTGGTTGCGTGGCTCACCAGCCGGGTGACCGAATCCGGGCCGTGGGCGATGTCCGCGTCGGTGAACAGCAGCCAGTCCACATCCGGTGGCACGGTGCGCATGCCCTGTTCCAGCGCCCATACCTTGCCGACCCAGCCGGCCGGCCGCGGCTGGCTGGTGATGACCGTCAACGGCACCTGTGCATCGGGATGCCGGCCCAGAGTACGGGCAACGTCACCGGTTCCGTCGTCGCTGGCGTCGTCGACCAGCACGACCCGCAGCGAACCGGGGTAATGCTGGCCGAGCAGCGACGGCAGGCTGTGGGGCAACATCTCAGCCTCGTCCCGAGCAGGGACTATCACGGTGACCGCGGGCCAGCCGCCCGGCGGCTCCGCTCCGCCCCGTGCTCGGGAATCATCGGGATCAAGCCGGGTGTCGGTGCACCAGAACATTCCGTGGCCGCCGAGCAGCACCAACCACACCAACAGGGAACAAAGCGCACAAGCCGCCAGTGTTATCACGTCCGTCAGCCTCGCAGATCGCGCCCGGCTCAACGGTCAGCAGCACCGGACTGAGACAACAACAGCCTTCCGTTCACCTGAATGAATCAGGAATTTCCACGTGATGTCACGGATTTGAGAATCGTCACCGCCGGCCGGATACGACGGGTTCCAGCCGGATCACGATCGACTTGGAGGTGGGAGTATTACTGACCGCCGCTGTGCTGTCCAGCGGCACAAGGACGTTGGTCTCCGGGAAATAGGCGGCGGCACAGCCGGCCGCGGTCGGATACGCCACCACCCGGAAGTCCGCCGCGCGCCGGAGGACTCCGTCCCCCCACACGCTGACCAGATCGACTTGATCGCCGTCGGCGATGGTCAGGGCGGCGAGGTCGTCGGGGTTGACGAACACGACCCGGCGGCCCTGACGGACACCGCGGTAACGGTCATCCAGCCCGTAGATCGTGGTGTTGAACTGGTCGTGCGAACGGACCGTCTGCAACAGCAGATGCCCGGGTGCAACCCGCAGCACGTCCAGGGTGTTGACGGTGAACCGGGCCCGCCCGGTCTCGGTCGGGAAGGTACGGGAGTCCCGCGGCGGGTGGGCGAGGACGAACCCACCGGGCCGGGCGACCTTCGCCTCAAACTCCTCGCAGCCGGGAACGACCCGGCCGATATGCCCCCGGACGCGGCCGTAGTCGGCGGTGAGCCCCTCCCAGTCGACGGCGACACGATCACCCAGCGTGGCCTGGGCCAGCCCGCAGACGATCGCCACCTCCGAACGCAGCGCGACCGAGGCGGGCGCGAGATTCCCCCGGGAGGCGTGCACCGCGCTCATCGAGTCCTCGACCGTGACGAACTGCGGCCCGCCGGCCTGCACGTCGATCTCGGTACGGCCGAGCGTGGGCAGGATCAACGCCCGCTGGCCGGTGACGGTATGCGAACGGTTCAGTTTCGTCGACACCTGGACGCTGAGCCGCAGCCGCCGGATCGCGGTCTCGGTGACCTCGGAATCAGGGGTGGCCGCGACGAAGTTCCCGCCGAGTGCGGTGAACACCTTCACCCGGCCGTCGCGCATCGCCCGCACCGTGTCGACCACGTCGAGCCCGTGCGCACGCGGTGGATCGAAACCGAACTCGGCCGCCAGCCGGTCGAGAAAGAGCGCCGGCGGCTTCTCCCAGATGCCCATGGTCCGGTCACCCTGGACGTTGCTGTGCCCGCGCACCGGGCACACCCCGGCACCGGGACGACCGATGTTGCCACGCAGCAGCAGGAAGTTGACGACCTCCCGGATCGTGGGCACCGAGTCACGGTGCTGGGTGAGCCCCATCGCCCAACAGACGATGATCTTCTTTGCGGCCAGTACCCGCTGCACGACCTGGTCGATCTCCGCGTCGGCCAGGCCCGTGGCAGCCCGCACGTCATCGGCGGACAGCGTCCGCAGCTGCGCGGCCAGCTCGGCAAAACCGTCGGTATGGGTGTCGATGAACGCCCGGTCGAGTACCTGCCCCGGCCGCGCGTCCTCGGCGGCCAGCAGGCGTGCGTTGATCGCCTGGAACAAGGCCAGGTCGCCGCCGATGCGGATCTTCAAGAACTGGTCGGCCAACACCGTGCCCGACCCGATGACGCCACGGGGATGCTGGGGGTTACGGAAGCGCAGCAGGCCCGCCTCGGGCAACGGGTTGATCGCGATGATGCTCGTTCCCGCGCGCTTGGCCGCCTCTAACGCGGTGAGCATCCGCGGATGGTTCGTGCCCGGGTTCTGCCCCACAACGAAGATCAGGTCGGCTTTGGCGAGATCGTCGAGGCTTACGCTGCCCTTGCCCACGCCGATCGTTTCGGTCAACGCGGACCCGGACGACTCGTGGCACATGTTCGAACAATCCGGCAGGTTGTTCGTGCCGAAGGCGCGCACGAACAACTGGTAGACGAAGGCGGCCTCATTGCTGGCCCGCCCGGACGTGTAGAAGGCCGCCTCGTCCGGGCTGTCCAGCGCCCGCAGTTCCTCGGCGACAATCGCGAACGCATCGTCCCAACCCACCGGTACGTAGTGCTCCGCCTCGGCCGCCTTGTACATCGGCTCGGTGAGGCGGCCCTGCTGACCCAGCCAGTACCCGCTGCGGGAGGCAAGTTCACCGATGGAGTACTCGGCGAAGAACGCGGGGGTGATCCGACGCAGGGTCGCCTCCTCGGCGACGGCTTTGGCGCCGTTCTCGCAGAACTCGGCCTTCCTGCGCTCGGCCGGGTCGCCTTCGGGCCAGGCACACCCGGGACAGTCGAAACCGTCGACCTGGTTCAGCGCGAGCAGCGAGCGGACTCCGCGGCGGACGCCCAACTGGTCACGGACATGCGCCATCGCGTGCAGCACACCGGGAATACCGGCCGCGGACGACGCGGGGGAACCGACCTTGATCCCGCTCTCGCCGCTGTCCTCCCGTGGAGCATGACGTGGCATCGTTGGAATCCTCTCCTCATGAACCGCTGTTCACCAGCGCCTCGGCAATGCGGTGCGCGCCGGTGTAGACGTTCATCGAGCCGCCGCGGACGAACCCGACCAGCGTCATCCCGGCCTCCTCAGCCAGGTCCGCCGCGAGCGATGACGGCGCGGACACCGCGACCAGCGCGGGAATCCCAGCCAGCAGGGCCTTCTGGGTCAGCTCGAACGACGCGCGGCCGCTGACCACCAGGACCCGTTCGCGCAACGGCAGCCACCCTTCACGCGCCGCCCATCCGATGACTTTGTCGACCGCGTTGTGGCGGCCGACGTCCTCCCGGGCCACCAACAGGTTCCCGTCGGCATCGGTGATCGCGGCCGCATGCAACCCACCGGTGGTGGCAAAGACCTTCTGCGCCAGGCGAAGCCGGTCGGGCAGCGCGAGCACCACATCCGGACGCAGCACCAGCGGGTCGGCGTCCACCTCGTACCGGCTGCGCAACCGGACCCCGTCGATACTGGTCTTCCCGCACAGTCCGCAGGAACTGCTGGTGTAAAAGGCGCGGTCGAGGCTCGCGTCCGGCGCTGGAACGGTCGGGGCGAGGGTGATGTCGACGACGTTGTAGGTCTGGCCAT
>NZ_CAUVXG010000009.1:31887-72895 GCF_963555885.1 Protofrankia sp. Cr2 | reverse complement strand
ATGGCGTCACTACCAGCCCTGGAGCAGTAACGTATCGCTACGACGTCCGACCCACCGCCAATGATCCCCTCGCCGACCAGAAAACCCAGAACAAGATCGATATCTTGCCCGGGTGTTCGCATGGTGACGGCCAACGGCTTACCACCGACCCGCAGCTCCAGCGGTTCCTCACCGGCCAGGCTGTCGGGCCGCGCCGCGCGCTCGCCGTCGACGGAAATCCGCAGGACCCGTCTGCGCACCGTCACCCGTCCCACCCCGCCCACACTGCCGTACTCCCGCTGCGTTTTCCAGTGACCGCCGCCCGGTGACGGTAGGTAGCTTCCGTCGTGATAGTGACGATTTCCACCTACTGGACGGCCCGCGGACACCCAGGCGTTAGGTGGTTTTCGTCGTGATAGCACCCTTTTTTACCTACGCCTGCGGGCATGCAGGGTGGGTCACCACAGGACCCGGATCGCCGCCTTCGACTCGAGGTACCGTGGAGATAGTTGAAGGCTCAACAGAAATAGGCAGGCGCTGAAATGGCTGGCGTCAAAGCGGCCGCAAGGAGATGACCATGGGTATCCACCGCCTCAACCACGTCGTCCTCTATGTACGCGACGTCGCACGCACGGCCGCCTTCTACACCGACGTCCTCGACTTCCAGACCGTGCTGGCGGTACCCGGCCAGGCCGCGTTCCTGCGCGCGCCGGACTCCACCAACGACCACGACATCGGCATGTTCCAGATCGGCGCGGCCGCCGGCGCCTCACAGGCGGGGCGCTCAACCGTCGGCATGTACCACATCGCGTGGGAGGTCGGCACCCTCACCGAGCTTGAGACGACCGCGCGCCGGCTCGCCGAGGCCGGGGCGCTGGTCGGCGCGTCCGACCACGGCACGACCAAGAGCCTGTACGCACACGACCCGGACGGTCTGGAGTTCGAGGTCGTCTGGCTGATCCCCGCGCACCTGCTCGACGACGCCGCACTCGCGGCCAAAACCAGCATCCAGCCGCTTGACATCGCCCGGGAGAAGGCGCGCTACGGTGCGGACACCCGTGGTGGCCTGGGTATCTCCATCCCCATCGGGGTCACTGTCTGACCCTGGTCCCGCAGCTGCCGGTCCGACAGCTGCGGGCCGGATGCCGGCGAGGCATGCGACTGCCGGGGAACCGACGACCCGTCGACCCGTGGCTGCGCCGGATCGGATGCCAGCAGGTAGCCGCTCACCCATTCGACGGTCTCCCGGACGAACACCATACGGTTGGCAAGGCCCATGATCTCGTGACCCTCGCCCTCGAAGAGCAGGTACCGGCAGTCCACTCCCCGCACCGTCGCCGCGGCGACGGTCTGCTCGGCCTCGAACACCGGGACGTTGGTGTCGTTTTCGCCGTGGACGACCAGCAGGGGCGCGGCCAGGCGATCCATCCGGTGCAGCGGAGACAGGTCCCGCAACAGGGCGGCGTCCCGCACCGGGTCACCGTACTTGGTCACCGCGGGACCTGCGATCCACGGTTCGGTGTGGGAGAAGAACGTGGCGAAGTCCACCATCCCGCAGATGTCGACCCCGACGGCGAACAGCTCCGGGTAGGTGACCAGTGCGGCCAGCGTCAGGTAACCCCCGTAGGAGCGCCCGGCGACACCGACCCGCCCGCCGTCGGCAAGACCCGCGTCAACCAGATACCGCACGCATGAAGCGACGTCGGCGATCCCGTCGAAACGGCGGGCGTGGTCGTCGGCGCCTGCGAACGACCGGCCGTAGCCCGCCGAACCTCGCACGTTCGGGGCGAACACGGCAATGCCGCGGGTGACCAGAGCCTGGAACAGCGGCGCGAATGTGGGACGTTCCTGCGCTTCGGGCCCACCGTGGAAGAACAGCAGGGTCGGGCATGGGCCGGGCTCACCGTGCGGCCGGTACAGCCAACCGGACAGCGTCAGCCCGTCATGTGCGCGCAGCCGGTGCAGCACCGGACGGACCAGCCGGGTCCGTGGGCGGGGAGGAACGGGCGGCAACGCCTCGGTGCCCGCCCCACTGCCCGCCCCGGTGCCCGGCTTGCCGTCGAGGTCCGCGGTCAGGTCCAGATCGGCGACGGAAGCGAGCGCCGGCGCCGGGAACGCTGTCGGTGCATCGGAGACCAGACACTGATAACCGGGCTGGGGTGACACAACGTCGGGCGACACGAAGTCGTAGGTCCACAGCTCACCTGGGACGGTCGAGCCGACCAGGGCCAGGAGCAGCCCGCGGCCACCATCGCGGACGAGCAGGCTGCCCACGACGTCGCGCGGCAGCGGTGGGAGCGCCAGGCGGTTGCCCGAACCGAGGTCAACCAGGTCGAGAACCGTCCGTCCGTCGACGTTCCATGCCAGCACCGCGGCGGGCGCTCCCCAGCCGAGGCCGGGTGCGCCGCCAGCCGGCCTGAGGCCCGCAAGCCCGGCCGGCATGCCGGTCGCAAGCAGTGCGAACCGTTCCAGGTCAGCGTCATCGCGGGCCGCCACCACCTCCGTGGCCAGCAGTCTCCCGTCGTCTCCCAGGGTCACCGCGACCAGCGCAACACGCTCGCGGCCGGCGTCCGAGAGCAGGTAGACGATCGTCCCGGGCGCAGGCGCGGGCGCGGGCGCAGGCGGCGGGCCGAAGCGGCCGAGCCCGACCGTGCCGGCTCCGGCAAGCAGCGGCTGGACGCGTCCGGTACCGCAGTCGACGAGGATGAGCCGGCGAGCCCCCCGCGGACCATCTCGAAGCAACAGCTGGTATCCGGCCACGGCGTCGCCGACGATGTCACAGACGGCCAGCGCCTGGCCCACAGCCAGGTGCTCGCGCCGCCCGGTTGCGGGGTCGACGAGCAGGACGTGGGTCAGACCTGACCGGACGGACTCGCAGATCGCAAGCGCGGTACCATCCGGGGTCCAGCGGCCGAGCCCTGCTGCGCTCGCCGCGCCCGCATCCGAGCCGGTGGACGAGTGGGGATGGGCACCGGGATGCCAACCGCCGGCGAGGCGCCGCAAGCCGCTGCCGTCCGGGCGGACGACCCGCACCTCGGTGTGCTCGCCGCCTCCGGGCGCCACCACGAATGCCATCCACGCGCCGTCGGGTGACCAGGCCACCGAGCGGACCTGACCGGCGCCGGTGTCCAGCGGCCGCCCGGCACCGGTGGCGTCACGCACCCACAGCCGCGGGCTGCCGTCACGATCACTGACATAGGCGACCGCACCCGCGGGTCCCAGACTCGGTGACGAACAGCTCGCCGCTGCCACCCAGTCATCCACCAGGTCACCAGGGCCGGCGCCAGGACCTGGGCTGACCACGCCGACGTGCCGTGGCTCGGCCGGGAACCATTCAAGCGTCATGCCACCCCCTGGGTCTGCAGCCACATCTCCAATAGAGCCGCCTGCCACAACGCGTTCGCGCCGAGAGTGGTCCGGTTGTCGTTCGGCGCGGCCAACATGGCCTCGACCCATTCTGTTCGGAACAGGCCCCGGGCCTTGGCGACCGGATCGGTGAGCGACTCGCGCACCCGGTCCAGGTAGGAGCCGGACAGATGCCGGATCGCCGGGACCGGGAAATAGCCCTTGGGCCGGTCGATGACCGCAGCCGGCATGATCGGACGGCCGATAGCCTTGAGCACTCCCTTGCCGCCCGACGCGAGCTTCAGCTCGGGCGGACAGGCCGCCGCGAGCTCGACGAGCTCGTGATCAAGGAACGGGGTACGCGCCTCCAGACCGGCAGCCATGGTCATATTGTCAACCCGCTTGACGGGATCTTCCACCAGCATGACCATCGAGTCGATGCGCAGCGCCGCGTCCAGCGCGCTGGACGCACCGGGCTCGGCGAAGTGGGAGGCGACGAACGCCGCGCTGACATCGGCGTCAAGCAGGTAGTCCGGCTCGACCATGGTCTCGATCGCGCTGTGCGACCGGTCCGCGAACACCCGCAGGTAGTCCTTGACCGCATCGTCGCGTCCGACCCGGGCCAGCGGCGGGTACCAGGAGTAACCGGCGAATACCTCGTCCGCACCCTGCCCGGACTGCACGACCTTCAGGTGGCAGGCGACCTCCTGCGACAGCAGGTGGAAGGCGACGCAGTCGTGGCTGACCATCGGCTCGCTCATCGAGTCGATGGTCGCCTCGATCGCGGGCAGCAGCCGGTCACCGGCGACCCGAATCTGGTGATGGTCGGTGCCGAAATGGTTCGCAATGACGTCGGAGTACGCGAACTCGTCACCGGACTCGCCGCCGGCCGCCTCGAAGCCGACACTGAACGTCGCGAGATCGCGCTGCCCGGCCTCGGCCAGCAGGGCCACGATGAGGCTGGAGTCAAGCCCCCCGGACAGGAGCACACCGACGCCGACGTCGGCGACCATGCGCCTGCGCACCGCGGTGCGTAGCCGCTCACCGATCGCGTCCCGCCAGTCCAGCGCCGACCAACCCTCATACGCCGGGTCACGGGCGAAACCCGGCTGCCAGTAGCGCTCGTCGGTGGTTGAACCGTCCGCGTCGATGATCCTCACCGTGGCCGCCGGCAGTTTGCGCACGGCTGCGAGGATCGTGCGCGGCGCCGGCACGACCGAATGGAACGACAGATAGTGGTGCAACGCAACCCGATCGATGTCGCCGCTTATCCCGCCGCCGGCGAGCAGCGCGGGCAACGTCGAGGCGAAGCGGACGCGCGTCGCGTTCGCCGTGACGTACAGCGGCTTGATGCCCAGACGGTCACGGCCGAGGACGACGCGGCCGGTGTCACGCTCATGGATGGCGAAGGCGAACATCCCGGCGAAGTGGTCGACGCACCGGGTGCCCCACCGATGGTATGCCTTACCGATCACCTCAGTGTCCGATGCCGAGAAGAAACGGTAGCCCGCGGCGATCAGCTCGTCACGTAGTTCGCGGTAGTTGTAGATGCAGCCGTTGAAGACTGTCGTGAGGCCGAGGTCGCTGTCGACCATCGGCTGCGCACCGCGCTCCGAGAGATCAATGATCTTCAGGCGACGGTGACCGAACGCGACCGGTCCAGACGCCCACACGCCGCTGCCGTCCGGGCCGCGCGGGCGCATCCGGTCGGCCATCCTGGCCACCGCGTCCACATCGGCCGCGGCGCCGTCAAACCGCAGCTCCCCGCTCAGACCGCACATGTTCGCTCCCTGTCGGTCGCTTCATCGGCTTCCTCGACGGCGTGGCTACCACCATCTGTGCCCGGCGTTTCCAGCAGATGACGCCACCGTTGCGAGCAGGAAGGCGCTCCCGAAGCTCTACCCCGGGGTCCTCTTGCGAGGCCCTACCGCGGTAGCCAGGTGTCCTTGGAACCACCGCCGCGGGAGGAGTTGACGATCAGGCTGCCGACCGGTGCGACCCGGGTCAGCGCCGCCGGTATGACCATCGCCTCCGCACCCAGGTAGACGAAAGCGCGCAGGTCGACCGAGCACGGCTGGAGACGACCGTCGTGCCAGGTCGGATGGGTCGACAGCCGCACCAGCTCCTGGCCGATCCAGCGACGCGGGTCAGCCAGGATGCGTCGACGGGCGGTCGCGAGCTCCGCGGTGTCCGCCCGCGGACCGATCAGCACGCCATCCCCGCCGTACCCGTCCGCCGGTTTGATCACCAACTCGTCCAGATGATCAAGCACGTACGCGCACTGCTCGGGATCGCCGCAGACGTAAGTCCTGACATCGTCGAGTACGGGCTGTTCACCCAGGTAGTACTTGATCAGAAGTGGTACATAGGCGTAGAGCACCTTGTCGTCGGCGACACCGTTACCGGGCGCATTCGCCAGGCTGAGCGTTCCGGCTCGAACCGCCCTGATCAGGGTCGGCCCGAGCGGCAGACCGTCGGCGGCCACGGCGGTGGCCAGCTCGTCCTCGTCAAAACGCCGGTACAGGACGTCGACCCGGCGAGGTCGACCCCGGTCGAGACGGTGGACCACGCTGCCCGACGGGCCGTCCTCGACGACGAGGTCGCCCGGTTCGACGAGCGCCACCCCCATCTCCTCTGCCAACAGGGCGTGCTCGAAGTGGGCCGAGTTGTCCGCCCCGTCGGTGAGCACCGCGATCGTCGGCTCCCCCGTCGCCCGGGTGGGAGCGGCCGCGACGAGGGCCTCGTGCAGCAGGGCAGGCACACCATCGAGCCCGGCGATCCCACCGGGCGGGACCAGATCGGGCAACACCGAGCAGGTCAGCCGCCGCCCTTCGATCGCATAGGCCACTCCGGAGGGAACCCGCAGGTTGTCCTCAAGGACGAACCAGTTCCCGTCGGCGTCACGCACCAGGTCGATGCCGGTGACGCTGGCCCGCACGGCATCGGCGGGCACGGCGAATCCGGCGGCCCGCATACCGGGCGCGTCACGCACCGCCCAGGCCGGGACGACACCGTCGCCGACGACCGCCTGCTCGCCATAGGCGTCGTGCAGGAATGCCTCGAGCGCCCTGACACGCTGCGCCAGACCCGTCCGCAGCTGCGACCAGTCCGCGGCCTCGACGATACGTGGCACCAGATCGAAGGGAAACGGTCGCGCAGCGTCCTCGCCGGTCACCCGGAACACCACCCCGCGCAGGACCTGCTCGACGCCCCGCGCCTCGGCGCGTTCGGCCAGCACCGCCGGCCCGAGACGGTCCAGGGTCCGCATCACGGTCCGGTACGGGGCACGGACCGCGCCACCGGAGTCGACCACTTCGTCGAAACCGTCGGGGCGGTACCCGTGAAGCAGGCTCGGCTCGCCCGCGGGGGTGGACCGTGGTGTACCGACGAGCGTGCTCGCCGACCCAGGGGCAGAGGCCGACGCAGAAGGAGGCGCCGACCCAGGGGCAGAGGCCGACGCAGAAGGAGATGCCGACGCAGACGCCGGCAGGGCAAGCGGAGCGTCACGCGTCTCGGCCAGAATGAGGTCGGCGACGTCGGCCAACCGCTCACGCCGGGCGAAGGCCCGCCGCTGCCGGGCCGCAGCGCCGCCACGTCCGATCGCCTGCTGGGCGAGGTCGGTCACCAACTCCCAGTCACCGGCGTGCTCAAGCTCGGCTCGGACCTCGTCCATCAGTCGGCGCAGGAGGTCGTCCGCCGGTACCGGGCCCGCACCGGCCACATCGACGAGGTCACCCTCGATCCCGGACCGAGCCGCCCGCCAGGTGGCCGCCCGCAACAGTTCGGTCCGTGGCGGTGGTGCCGGCACACCGATCCCGATCGCCACAGTGGCCCGGCGGACGAGCGCGCGGAACAGACCGGCGATGAGGATGACGTTATCGACGTCCGGACATGCGTCGCAGATGCGCAGTTCGACCGTGGGTAGGTGCGCCGATGGGCGGACATCGAAGTAGACCATGCCCGGATCGCTGATCACCCCGGATTTGATCAGATCCGCGACCAGTTGATCGTATTCGGCCGCGGTGCTGAACGAACCGGCGACACCGGCGGTCGGCCACCGCTGCCAGACCAAGGTGCGGACGCTCGCGTACCCGCTGTCGACACCCTTCCAGTAGGGGGAACTCGCAGACAGCGCCAGCAACATCGGCAGCCACGGCGCGACCCACGCGACCACCGCCATGGCGAGGTCGCGGTCGGCGACGTCCACGTGCACCTGGGCACCGCAGATCAGCTGTTCCCGGGCCAGCAGCTGGTACTCGGCGAGCATCTGTTCATAACGCGGGTCGCGGCTGATCTCCAGTACATCCGGATCGACCAGCGGAACGGTTCCCGCGGCCGCTGGACCGAGCCCGAGCGGTTCAGCGACCGCCGCGAGTTCACGCCGCAGGTCCACCAGGTCGGCTCGCAGGTCGAGAAGATCGGTGCAGGGACGGCTGTTGGTTTCCACCACGGACTTCAACAGCTCTGCGGCGAAGCGGTCGGCCGGAAGGCGGTCAAGGATCGCGTCGGCCCGCGGTACGAGTTGGCGGGACGCAAGATCGAGGATGTGAAACTCCTCCTCGACGCCGACAGTCGCGATTCGGTCGTCGCTCATGGACGACGACGCTACGGCCATTTGGCTACAGAAGCACGTCAAAGTCTGTCCGATCGTTGATACCGGACAGGCTTTCGGACGTTGCTGCGCAGGTCTGCTGCCTGTAACGGTTTCCCCGCACAACCAGGACGGCCGATCCGACCAGTGAACCCGCGCGGTCAGACACGAATGTCAACGGGAACGCCGCACTGCGGCGGGAGACCGGACAAGCCCTAGCCAGTGCCGCCGGAAACAGCCTAAGGCAAGGCGCCCTCATGGTCACTATCAGTATACATCTATGACAATCAGCCACAAAATCTCGCCACTTCGCGGTCAACCCACCACCCCTCGTACACATCACCCCCTTGTGATGTCACAATGCAACCTCACCGGCACTTCTGGTGACATCGCCAGCGCCGGCAAGATGATCTTCCGAATGAAGGGTGCTGACGTGCGACCACGGGAGCTTGCCCCGTCCGCCTGCAGCTGGATGTCTCTGGGGGGCCGACCGTCATGGCGTTACTGAACGCAACCGACATCGCAACGACCGGACCGGTCGACATCTCCGAGCGGGCAAAGCCGGCGCAGGCCGCCGGCACGGGCGCAGCGACGATCGGCGAGGGCCGCATCGGCCGGCAGGTACGCGTCCCCAAGACCGCCGAGCTGGTCGCCGCGCACCTGCGGCGTCAGATAGTGCGAGGCGAACTGGTCGAAGGCGATGCTCTTCCCCCGGAAGCCGTGTTGATGGAACAGTTCGGTGTCTCACGCCCTACGCTGCGCGAGGCGTTCCGGGTTCTGGAGTCCGAAGCGCTGATCAGCGTGCGCCGCGGCGCCCATGGCGGGGCCCGCGTCCACACACCCAACGGTGACGTGGCCGCCCGCTACGCGGCGCTGGTCCTGGAACACCGCGGCACGACCCTCGCCGACATCCACCAGGCCAGGGCCTTCATCGAGCCGCCCTGTGTCCGCCAGGTCGCCGAGCGCCACACAGATGACGATCTCACCGAGCTCCGGGCGGCCCTCGCTTCGGTCGAGGCCGCCAACGACGACCACGGTCAGCTACTGGCCGCCGACACGGACTTCCGCGGCCTGTTGGTCGAGCTCGCCGGCAACCAGACCCTGATCGTGCTTGCCGGCATGCTGCGCCATATCATCAGCCTCGCGCACGGTAGCGGATCGGTCCCCGAGAGCACACCGGCCGCACCTACCATGCCTGGTGCGCTTGGTGCTCTCGGTGCGGCAGACCGCCGCCCGCACCGAGAACTGGTGGCCCTGATCGAAGCCGGCGAATCAGCCGCGGCCGAGGACCTGTGGCGGCGTCACCTCCTGGCGACAAACCCCTTCGTCGGACACGACCAGGCCACAGTCCTCGACCTGTTGGGGGGAGTTGCCACGGCAGGTAGGTAACGTCGATCAGGTGACCCGCGCCGAGACCGACTCCCTGGCCGAGGTCCTCACCCTCGACCGCATCGAAACCAACATCTTCCGCGGCTGGTCCTGGCACACCGCGCCGACCAGGGTGTTTGGCGGCCATGTCGCGGCACAGGCGCTGATCGCCGCTGGTCGGACCGTCGCCGCCGATCGCCCGGTGCACTCGCTGCACGCCTACTTCCTGCTACCGGGTGATCCCACGGCGCCGATCATCTATGAGGTCGACCCGATTCGTGACGGGCGTTCCTTCACGACCCGGCGCGTGGTCGCCATCCAGCACGGCAAGGCCATCTTCAACATGTCCGCGTCGTTCCACCATAGGACGGAGGGCTTCGAGCACCAATCGCCGATGCCCCCGACAGCACCGCCCGAGGACACCGCTACGCCACCCGACGAGATCTTCTCCGACAGTGGGGGTGTCGAGCCGTTCTTCCTGCGCTACCTGGATGTCCTGCCTATCGCGACGGGCGCCCAGGACGGCTCCACAGAGCCGCCCGTCATCTCCTATCTCGGGGATCCCCACGCTCCCCACCAGCGGCGATGGTTCCGCGCCCGGGGAGCGCTACCCGACGACCCGCTCTACCACGCCTGTGCGGTCGCGTACGCGTCCGACCTCCACCTGATCACGACGACCGTGCTCCCGCACCGGACGCCGGCAGGGCCGCGAATCTCATTGGCGAGCCTGGACCATGCGATGTGGTTCCATCGCCCGTTCCGCGCGGATGAATGGCTCCTCTACATCCAGGACAGTCCGTCTGCGTCCGCAGAACGTGGATTCGCTCGCGGTGAGATCTACACAACCGACGGCCGGCTCGTCGTCTCCGTCGCGCAGGAGGGACTGATGCGACCGGCGCACTGACGCCGGCGCTGACCGACTGCTCCGACTGCTCCGACTTTCCCTTTTCCGCCCTTTTTCAACGGCTCCGGCGACAGGACGCGCGCGGCTCGCGACGTCCCGCGCTCGGAGCCGTTCGGCGTCTCAGGCAGACTTGCACGCCGCCGTTGACCGCGCCGACCGGCATCGACTCCCTGGTCCGGAAAGTTCGACGACCCGCCGACGGCCGTAGAACTTTCCGGACCAGGCGTCATCAGGGCGTCAAAGCCGCTGGTCCCCGACTCCCGCCGGGCCGATACTCGGTTCCCTTGAGGTCTCCGGGCCCCTGCCGCGCTGGAAGGATCTGCTGTGCGTGACCTGATGTTCGTCGTCCTCACCGTCGCGATATTCACCGTGCTGGGGCTGGTCGTACGAGGGGTGGAGAAACTGTGACCGCCGAGAACCTGACCGGTCTGATCCTGGCCGTCGCACTCACGATCTTCCTTGTCATCGCCCTTCTGTTTCCAGAGAAGTTCTAACCTGACCGAATGCGACGCACCGCAGGTTCATCATGGATCTCCCGGTGCAACCAGAGGCCGCAAGGGGTTGCGCAATGAACACCACGACGGCGGGGATTATCTTCGTCGCCACTCTCGCCATCGCGCTGGGTCTGACCTACCGACCGTTTGGCGACTACATGGCCCGGGTTTATACGACCGGGCATCATCTGCAGGTCGAAAAAGTGATCTACCGGGCGGTCGGTGTCGATCCCGACGCGGAGCAGCGATGGAGCACCTATCTGCGCAGTGTGCTCGTCTTCTCCTTTGTTTCCGTGTTGTTCCTGTACGCATTTCTCCGACTACAGGGCCATCTGCTGCTCAGTCTCGGATTCGCCGGGATGGACCAGGGGCAGGCATTCAACACGGCAGTCAGCTTCGTCACGAACACCAACTGGCAGTCGTACTCGGGTGAGTCGACGCTCGGTTATCTCGTACAGATGTCCGGGCTCGCGGTACAGAACTTCACCAGCGCCGCCGTCGGCATCGCGGTGGCGATCGCGCTGGTCCGCGGCTTCGCCCGCAGCCGCACCGACCAGCTCGGCAACTTCTGGGTGGACCTCATTCGCACCGTTGTCCGCATCCTGCTCCCGATCTGTGTGATCGGCGCAGTCGTACTGATCGCGGGTGGGGTCGTCCAGAACTTCCACCACGTCCAGACGGTGACGACCATCGCCGGTGGCAACCAGTCGGTGACCGGTGGCCCGGTCGCGAGCCAGGAAATCATCAAGGAGTTCGGGACGAACGGCGGCGGCTTCTACAACGCAAACTCCGCCCACCCGTTCGAGAACCCGACGAACTGGACCAACTGGCTGGAGATCTACCTGCTGCTGTCGATCGGTTTCTCGCTGCCGCGGACCTTCGGAAAGATGGTCGGTGACACCCGCCAGGGCCTCGCAATCGTCTCCGTCATGGTCGTGCTCGCGCTGATCGGCATATTCCTGGTGAACGGTCTGCAGATGGCCCATCACGGCACTGTGCCGACCGCTGTGGGCGCGTCGACAGAGGGCACCGAGGCGCGTTTCGGCATACTCGGCTCGGCGACCTTCGCAGCCGCGACGACGCTGACCTCGACCGGCGCGGTGAATTCCTTTCACGACTCCTACACGAGCCTCGGCGGCGCGGTCCTGTTGTTGAACATGATGCTCGGGGAGATCGCCCCGGGCGGCACCGGATCGGGCCTGTACGGCATGCTCATTCTCGCCGTACTCGCCGTGTTCGTCGGTGGTCTGATGATCGGGCGAACGCCCGAGTACCTCGGCAAGAAAATCTCCGGCCGGGAGATGAAGTTCGCCTCTCTCTACATTCTGACGACGCCGACGTTCGTACTGGTCGTCACGGCACTGGCAATGGCCCTGCCCGGCGAGCGGGCAGCTATGCTGAACTCCGGCGCGCACGGATTGTCCGAGGTGCTGTACGCGGCGACGTCCGCGGGCAACAACAACGGGTCCGCATTCGCGGGCATCTCGGTGAACACGACGTGGTGGAACACGGCGCTGGGTATATCCATGCTCGCGGCCCGATTTCTGCCGATGGTGTTCGCGCTCGGTCTCGCGGGCAGCCTGGCCCGACAGAAACCCGTTCCCGCGTCGGCCGGCACGCTGCCCACTCACCGGCCGTTGTTCGTCGGCCTGGTGACGGGCGTGGCGATCATTGTTGTCGCGCTGACCTACTTCCCGGCTATTGCGCTCGGACCGTTCGCGGAAGGTCTCCACTAATGCCCACGACCACTGTGAGTAGAAACTCCGCGGCTCCGGCGCATGATCCGGACTCTGCGCGACCGGCCCGGCGGGTCCAGGGTGGCCTGCTCGACCCCAGGATGCTCTGGCGCTCGGCTCCGGACGCCATCAGGAAGCTGAACCCGACCACCCTGTGGCGTAACCCGGTCATGTTCATCGTCGAGATCGGCGCCGTGTTCACCACGGTGCTGGCGATCCGCGACCCCAGCACGTTCGCCTGGCTGATCGTCATCTGGTTGTGGCTGACCGCGCTGTTCGCGAACCTGGCCGAAGCGGTTGCCGAAGGCCGAGGAAAGGCGCAGGCTGACGCGCTGCGCAAGGCCAAGACCGACACGGTTGCCCGCCGGCTGATCGGCTGGAAGACCGGCATGGACGTGGGCTCGGCGCGCATCGAGCGGGTCCCCGCGCCGAGCCTGGTCAAGGGCGATCGGGTGGTGGTGGAAGCGGGCGAGTTCATCCCCGGTGACGGCGACGTCATCGACGGCATCGCGAGCGTCGACGAGTCCGCCATCACCGGCGAGTCCGCGCCGGTGATCCGTGAATCCGGCGGCGACCGGTCCGCGGTGACCGGTGGTACCCGAGTGCTGTCCGACCAGATCATCGTAGAGATCACACAACGGCCCGGCGAGAGTTTCATCGACCGGATGATCTCTCTTGTCGAGGGGGCGCACCGGCAGAAGACGCCGAACGAGATCGCGCTGAACATCCTGTTGGCATCTTTGACCATCATCTTCCTGCTCGCGGTCGCGACCCTGCAACCGTTGGCGATCTTCTCAAAGGCCCAACAGCCGGGAATCCCTGACAGCGCCGCCCTGAACGCGAACGGCGTCACCGGCATCGTGCTGGTGTCGCTGGTGGTCTGTCTGATCCCGACGACGATCGGCGCTCTGCTCTCGGCGATCGGCATCGCGGGCATGGACCGACTTGTGCAACGCAACGTGCTCGCCATGAGTGGCCGAGCCGTCGAGGCGGCCGGCGACGTCAACACGCTGCTACTGGACAAAACCGGAACAATCACTTTGGGCAACCGTGAGGCGCGTGCCTTCATCCCGGTCGGAGAGGTGGATGAGCAGGTGCTCGCCGATGCCGCGCAGCTGTCCTCGCTCGCCGACGAGACCCCCGAGGGCCGCTCCATCGTGGTCTTCGCCAAGAGCACCTACGGTCTGCGCGAACGCACCCCGGGTGAGCTGTCCACCGCCACGTTCGTTCCTTTCACCGCGCAGACCAGGATGTCCGGTGTCGATCTCACGGGTGACGGACCGGATGCCGGCGGTGGGCGCCAGATCCGCAAGGGCGCGGCAACGGCGGTGCTGACGTGGATCCGCGACCATGGGGGGCCGGTGCCCGACGGCACGGGCCAGGTTGTCGACGGCATCGCCGCGTCCGGTGGGACGCCGCTGGTCGTCGGTGAGGTGACCGGCAGCTCGGCCGGGGACGCCGGCTCCGGCCCGACGGCTCGGGTCCTCGGCGTGATCCAGCTCAAGGATGTCGTCAAGTCCGGCATGCGGGAACGCTTCGACGAGATGCGCAGCATGGGCATCCGCACCATCATGATCACTGGCGACAATCCGCTGACCGCGAAGGCGATCGCCGACGAGGCAGGGGTGGATGACTTCCTGGCCGAAGCCACACCCGAGGACAAGCTCGCACTGATCAAACGGGAACAGGAGGGCGGCAAGCTCGTCGCGATGACCGGGGACGGCACCAACGACGCTCCCGCCCTCGCCCAGGCCGACGTCGGCGTTGCCATGAACACGGGCACGTCCGCGGCCAAGGAAGCCGGGAACATGGTCGATCTCGACAGTAACCCGACGAAGCTCATCGAAATAGTCGAGATCGGCAAGCAGTTGCTCATCACCCGCGGAGCACTCACCACCTTCTCGATCGCCAACGACGTGGCCAAGTACTTCGCGATCATCCCGGCGATGTTCGCGGCGGTGTACCCGGGGCTGGACACGCTGAACATCATGCGGCTGCACAGCCCGGAGTCCGCGATCCTGTCCGCGGTCATCTTCAACGCGTTGATCATAATTGCGCTGATCCCGCTCGCCCTGCGTGGTGTGCGTTACACGCCGGGCAACGCCGCGACGATGCTGCGTCGCAACCTCTGCATCTACGGACTGGGCGGCCTGGTCATCCCGTTCCTCGGGATCAAACTGATCGACCTGGTCATCCAGTTCATCCCCGGAATTCGGTGATCACAATGGCCTCGTCACGCATGCCCGGCTCACTCCGGCACCTGTTCGCAGCCGTGCGCGTACTTCTGGTACTCACAGTGAT
Organism: Protofrankia sp. Cr2; assembly: GCF_963555885.1. NCBI lineage: Bacteria > Bacillati > Actinomycetota > Actinomycetes > Frankiales > Frankiaceae > Protofrankia > Protofrankia sp. Cr2. The sequence goes on along the minus strand of NZ_CAUVXG010000009.1, from coordinate 58,177 downwards.
CACTGGCATCGCCTATCCATTGGCGATCACCGCGATCGCCCAGCTGCCGGGCCTCAAGCACCGGGCGGACGGCTCGATGATCAAAGCTGTGGACGGTCATGTCGTCGGTTCGTCGCTGATCGGCCAACGCTTCACCGACTCCGACGGCAACCCGATCCCGAGGTACTTCCAGTCCCGTCCGTCCGCGGCCGGCGATGGCTATGACCCCACCGCGACCTCCGCGTCCAACCTCGGTCCGGAAAGCGTCACCGACACCCTGAACGACCCGGCCACCACGGACGACGAGAGCAAGCAGAGCCTGCTCACCCAGGTATGCAGTCGCAGCAAGGCCGTCGGCGACCTCGAAGGCGTCGACGGCCGGCGTCCCTACTGCACGGCCGGAGGTGTCGGCGCGGTCCTGTCGGTGTTCTACCGTGACCCCGGCCATGCGGGACCGATCACCAAAGTCGTCAGTGTGAACGAGCAGTGTCCGGCCGCGCCGTTCATCGCCACCTACGAAGGGGTTGCGGTCGAATGCGCGACATACGGTGACGACTACTCCGCGGGAAAACGGGTTCTCGTGCCCGGCCCGGGTAAGGCGGCGGGCAACCCGGTGCCGCCCGACGCCGTGACAGCCTCCGGTAGCGGTCTGGACCCGGGCATCTCCCCCGCCTACGCCGACCTGCAGGTGGCCAGGGTCGCCAAGGCCCGCGGGCTCGACCCGGCGGTCGTCCGCACGCTCGTCGACGACCATGTCACCCACCGGGCGCTGGGCTTCCTCGGCGAGCCGACCGTGAACGTCGTCGAGCTCAACCTCGCCCTGGACACGCTGCCCGCCCGCTGACAGTCAGGCTGGGCCGGGCCCTGTCACCGCCCGCCGCGCCGCCCCACACCACGCTGTCGGAACGTTCGGACAATGAGGTATGACGCGCATCCTGATCGTCGACGATGACACTCAGATCCTGCGCGCACTGCGCATCACCCTGCACGCCCGCGGATATGACGTCATCACCGCCGTCACGGGACGCCAGGCTCTCGCCACCGCGCAGACAGGCCGGCCCGACATCGTCCTGCTCGACCTGGGCCTGCCCGACATCGACGGAACCGAGGTCATCCACGCCCTGCGCGGATGGAGCAGCACGCCGATCATCGTGTTGTCCGGGCGCGCAGGCAGCGCGGACAAGATCGACGCACTCGACGCCGGCGCCGACGACTACGTCACCAAGCCCTTCCGCATCGATGAACTCCTCGCCCGGCTGCGCGCGGTGGCCCGCCGTACTCCGACGACCACGGAGGCACCCACGACAACGATCGGCGCCTACATCATCGACCTGGGTGCCCGACAGATCACCCGTCGGCCCGGCATGGTCAGCGTCCGCGAGGCCGCCGACCATGCCGCGAACACCGGCAATGCCGCGAACACCGGCAATGCCGAGGACGCCGACACGCCCGAAGACGCAGGTCCGGTGACCATCCGGCTCACCCCCACCGAATGGCACCTGCTCGACGTCCTACTCCGCAACCCCGAGAAGCTGATCACCTATCGGCAACTGCTCCCCCGCACTGGCGGACCCTCCCCCAAAGAACAAAGCCACTACCTGCGCGAGTACATGGGACGGCTACGCCGCAAACTTGAGCCGATCCCCGCGCGCCCCCGCCATTTCATCACCGAACCCGGTATGGGCTACCGCTTCCAGCCCTGACCACGCCACGATGAAGATCTTCGCGGCACTTGATGTATCTACATAAAGTAGGTACATTCGACACGTGGAAACCATCGGGCTACGAGAACTCAATCAGAACCCTTCCAAGGCGGTGGCCCGGGTGCGCTCCGGAGTCTCGCTTGTTGTCACGGACCGCGGCAAGCCGGTCCTACGGATGGTGCCCGAGGTGGAGCAGCCGGGCGCTCTCCAGCGGATGGTCGCCACCGGAGACGCCAGTGCCCCCGCCGAGCGGGGCATTCCGGATGTGATCCCCGATCTGGTGCCAGCCGTCGAGAGCCTGGCCGAGATTCTCATCACGGACCGGGACCGGGAGCGCAGTCGTTGATCTATTTCGACGCCTGCGCCCTGCTGAAGTTCATCAAGCAGGAGAGGGAGACCGCGGCGCTGCGGACCTGGCGTGGGTTGCTTGCAGAAGGGACCGAACTGGTCACCAGCGGACTGACCCAGCTGGAGATCACCCGTACCTTGTTACGCGCGGGTGCCGACCACCAGCGGGTGCCCTATTTCATGGGCCAGGCGCTGCGAGGCGTGTATCTCGTGGATGTCACCAGCGCCGTACTCGCCCGCGCTGTTGCCTACCGCGTTGCGAGGTTGGGTTCGCTTGACGCCATCCACCTGGCCAGTGCGGACCCGTTCCGCAGCGAGTTGACCGACTTTGTGACCTACGACCGGGAACTGGCCGCCGCCGCCACTGATCTCGGCTTCCCGGTGAGCTCACCGTCCTGACCCGAGGCATAGGTAGAAAATACCGCCATAGCGACCAAAACTACCTAAGCCTCGTGCCGCCGACGGCCGGGCGTAGGTAGAAACGGCCACTATAGCAACTTTTTCCACCTACCCTTCCGCAGGGACGCACGCGCGCACACCCGCGCACGCGGTGCAGAGCCTGGCCGCTCGGCGCTCAGCCGCCGGAGGTGACAGCGGGAACCGGCTGCTGGACAGACCATGCGGCGGGCAGCGACACGACCATCGTGAGCCCGCCGCCGGGGGTGTCGTCCGTGGCCAGCGAACCACCCATGGCCTCGGTCAGGCCACGAGACAGCGCGAGGCCCAGGCCCACGCCTGTCGTGTTGTCCCGGTCACCGAGACGCTGGAAGGGTTGGAAGACCTGGTCACGGTTCTCCGCTGGGATGCCCGGCCCGCGGTCGATGACGCGAATCTCGACCCGATCGGCGAGAGCGCTCGCGGTGATGACCGGATGGGTCCCCTCGGGGGAGTGGCGTAGCGCGTTGGAGACGAGGTTGACCAGCACCCGCTCAAGGAGCGCGGCGTCGGCATGGATGTCGGGCAGGTCGTCGGGCACCTGGACCGCAACGCTGCGAGCGGGCGGGCCGAGTTCGTCGAGGGCGTGTGGGATGACGTCGTCGAGGCCGATCGACCGAGGGAAGACACTGAGCGCGCCGGCCTGCAGCCGGCTCATGTCAAGGAGATTGTCGACAAGCCGGGTGAGCTTGTCCATGGACTCATCGGCGGTAGCGAGCAGCTCCGCCTGTTCGTCCTCGGTCCAGCTGATGTCCCGCCCGCGCAGCCCGGAGATGGCGGCTTTGGCCGAGGCCAGTGGTGTGCGCAGATCGTGACTAACCGCGGTGAGAAGGGCTGTTCGTACCCGGTCGGCTTCAGCCAGCGGGCCGGCCTCGGCCGCGGCTTCGGTGAGGCGGCGCTGTTCCAGCGCGAGTGCGGCCTGGGCCGCGAACGCGGCCAGTATCCGGCGATCCGCGGCGGGCAGTGGCCGTCCACGCAGCACCAGAGCAAGATTGTCTCCGACGGGAACGTCGACGTCACCGTCATCGGGGCGGGTGCACGGGTCAGTCCCGATGCTGTGGACGACCCGCCACTCGCGGGCACTCCCGCTGTCACGGCCGGCACCGGAATGCTGCTCGGAGCGTTCCAGGAGGGTGGCGGCTGTCATCCCGAACGTCTCCCGCACCCGTTCGAGGAGCGCCGGCAATGCATGCTCGCCGCGCAGGACGCTGCCGGCGAGTACGGACAGGGTCGCAGCCTCGGCGGAGGCCCGCGCCGCTTGGGCGTACCGGCGTGCGGCGAGGTCCACAACCCGGCTAACCATGATCCCGACGAGCACGAACGCGACCAGCGCGAAAGTGTTGTTACGTTCGGCGATTGTCCAGCGATGCACGGGCGCCGTGAAGTAGTAATTCAGCAACAGAGAACTCGCGACGGCGGCGAGCAGAGCGGGCCAGAACCCGCCGACCAGCGCGACGATCACCGCCGCCAGTAGGTAGGCCAGAGCGTCGGTCGTGAGGTTGAGCGACCCACGTGAGTTCGCCAGGACCACGGTGAGCAGTGGCAGGATGCCCACCGCCAACGCGGTCGCCACCAGCCGGCGCCGCGGCGTCAGGCCGTGCGCGAGCCGTGGCAACCGCCATGCCCTCCCGATCTCCTCATGGGTGACCATGTGGACGTCGATCGACCCGGACAACTTGGTCGTGGTGACCCCGATACCGGGGCTGAACATCTGGGCGAGTCGGCCGCGTCGGCTGGCACCGAGCACCAACTGGGTCGCGTTCTCCGCGCGGGCGAAGTCGAGCAGCGCGGTGGGGACATCCTCGCCGATCACCTGGTGGTAGGTACCTCCCAGGCTCTCCACCAGCGCCCGCTGCCGGGCCAGTGCCTGCGGGTTCGCGCCGGTCAGACCGTCCGATCGGGCGACGTGGATGGCGAGCAGATCAGAACCCTTGCTGCGGTCTGCGATCCGGGCGGCTCGGCGGATCAGGGTGTCCCCCTCGGGCCCGCCGGTAAGAGCGACGACCACACGTTCACGGGTTTCCCAGGTCCCGGCTATGCCATGTTCGGCCCGGTACCGGTCGAGCTGCTCGTCCACCTTGTCAGCTACCCACAGCAATGCTATCTCACGTAACGCGGTCAGATTGCCGACCCGGAAATAGTTCGACAGTGCGGCGTCGATCTTCTCCGGAGCGTAGATGTTGCCGTGCGCCATCCGACGGCGCAGCGCCTCCGGGGCCATGTCGACCAGCTCCACCTGGTCTGCATCTCGGACGACGTCATCGGGCACGGTCTCCCGCTGGGCCACGCCGGTGATCGTCTCAACCACATCGTTGAGTGAATCCATGTGCTGGATGTTCACGTTCGAGATGACGTCTATACCAGCGTCAAGGAGCTCGTGGACGTCCTGCCAGCGCTTGGCGTTGCGACCGCCGGGGACGTTGGTGTGGGCGAGCTCGTCGACGAGGGCGACCGCGGGCCTGCGGGCAAGGACAGCGTCGACATCCATCTCGGTGAACACCGCGTCCCGGTAGGAGATCTCCTTTCGCGGGACGACCTCCAGCCCTGCCAGCAACGCCGCCGTCTTCGGCCGGCCGTGGGTCTCCACGAAACCGACGACCACGTCGGTTCCCCGATCGTGGCGCCGGTGCGCCTCGTCCAGAGCCGCGTAGGTCTTACCGACACCTGGCGCGGCACCGAGGTAGACACGCAAGGTTCCTCGAGTCACGGCACCCATCGTGCGCCATCAGCAGTGCTCGCCGCGAGGGACGGCTGACGTATGCACAGCGTGGTCATATGCGCAGCATGGTCGTTTGCACAACGTGGTTGTTTGCACAACGTGGCTGTTTGCACAGCGTGGTCGTTTCCAGGCACACATTCACACTGGAATCACAACTCAACGCATGACGCACAGTCCACACGCCGCAGACACCCTCCGGAGCCGCAACCGGCGAACGGGCCGATGTGGCGGAGAAGGTCAGTGATCTGCGCAATAGCGGGACTCAGACGACGAACAGGCCATTACCGTAGCGGGCATGCCGCAAGCAGGACTTGCCTGGCAGACACTGCACGATGCCGGCGCACTCGCACTGGTCGACACCGCGTCCCACCGGGCCGCCGCGGTCGCGCGACCGTGTACGCCCGAGTTGGATATCGCCGACATCGTGGAATCCGAACGCCTAGTCCAGGCCTGGGCGGAGACATCCACACGAGGAGAGGCCGAGGAAGCACTGGCGGGACGGCTCACAGCCGACCCCGCGAGACTCCTGCGGTCACTGAGCTGGCTGTTGGCGATGTGGGCGGTGACGCTGCATCTGCGAACCGGTGAACAGCCACACACGGTCATCCGGTCGTTGACCTACCGCGGGGTCTGGCGCAGCGCCGAGGCACCGCACTGCGAGGGTGTCTGGGAATCGCTCAGCCAACGGGTCCGCATCGGCGCGCTGGCCGCGCTGACCGGGGACGCCGACGCCGCGCACGCATTCCGGCTGGCGATCTGCCAGCCGTCCGGAATCGCTGAAGTGCTGCTGTACCACGCGCTGTCGGTCATGGCCGACCTCGCCCGCAACATGCATGCCATCGGTGTCGACCCGACTGACCTGGCCCGCACACTCGCCGCGTACACCAGCGAGCCGCCCGCCATCCAGCCCGCGTCCTTCCGCCCGCTGAGCTGAGTTGACCGGACCGGACCGTTGCACCGGCGCTGCCCTCGGGCGCCGGGATGTGATCGGTGTGGGTGGCTCAGACACCGTGCCGCGGCCATGCGACAGTTGGATGTCCGGTGTGGCGGCGACTGGGAGTGGCGAGTGACGGTAGCGAAACGGACGGAGATACCCGCCGCGGTCGTGGCCGGTCGTCGCCTGCGCGCATTGGAGATCGTCGAGGCCGCGGTTCTCGTCGACCTGGTGATCGCGATCTGTCTGGTGGCACGTTTCCTTCCGCTCGGCTGGTTGCTCACGGTTCCGGCGGCGGTTCCGGCTGCGGTGCTGGCTGCGCGCTGGCGGCTGCGGGCGGGGATCGCGGCGATCGTCGCCGCCATCGCCGTCGCCGTCCTCATCGGCGGCACCGGGTTCGCCATCACCATCACCTCCTGCATGATGACCGGAACGCTGCTGGGCACGGCCCACCGTCGAAGGTGGGGTCTCCTACGCACGGCGGCTGCGAGCGTCGGTGTGCTGTGGGTGCCGGTCGCACTGGTCATGGACGCGATGTTCGGCGTTCTCACCGAGCTGCGCACACTGGTCCTCGCCGAGATCGTCAACAGCTGGGACGGTGCCCGGACCAGCATCGCGCGGCTCGGGATGGCGCCGGACAACCCCGGCCTGGCGGCTGCCGACTCGGTCGTCCACTGGGGCGCGACGCACTGGTGGGCGCTCCTACCGACCGCGCTGCTGGCGAACACGGCGGTGAACGTGCTCGCCACCGCTGTGCTGACCCGTCCGGTGCTGCGCCACCTCGCCGCCGGCGCGCCATCGGCGCGGACCGATCATCCCAACCCCCCGGCGTGGTTCCCCGCCGGACGGCGGTCTGCGCCAGGGCAGCCGGATCCGCACGCCCGTTCACAGCGGCCAGACCGCTGGCAGGCACACCCTCATGCACAGCCCTGTCCGCAGACCCGGCCCCTTCCCCTCCGGCTGGAATCGGTGGCCTACCGTTATCCCGGCGCGTCACGGGACGCCGTCCACGACGTGTCACTCACCATCTGGCCGGCCGAGTTCGTGGCGATCCTGGGCGCCAACGGATCCGGGAAGTCCACCCTCGCCCGCATCATCGGTGGCTGGAGCCCTACCAGCGGACGGGTACTGCGGCCCGGTGACTGCGCGCTGGGCCGACCCGGCGGCACGTCCATGATTTTCCAGCGGCCGGAGTCACAGGTGCTGGGTGTGCGTGTCCGCGACGACATCGTGTGGGGCCTGGCCGACGGTGGCCAGGCGGTCGATGTCGAGGCGCTGCTGGCAAAGGTCGGGCTCGCCCAGCTCGCGGACCACGAAACCGCGACGTTGTCGGGCGGACAGCTGCAACGGCTGGCGGTCGCCGCCGCACTCGCGCGGGCACCGAGTCTGCTCGTCTCCGACGAGTCCACCGCCATGGTGGATGCTGACGGCCGCCAGCAGCTCACCGAACTGCTGGCACGCCTTCCCGACGAGGAGGGGGTCGCGGTCGTGCACGTGACCCACCGCCGTGCCGAGGCGATGCGGGCACATCGTCGCATCATGCTCGACAGCGGCCGAATGACACCGGCGGACGGCTCGCGACACAGCCCGCTGCGCTGTGCACCGGCCGATCCGTGCCCGAACCCGCGCCGACCGGCAGGCCCGCCGGGTGCGATCGTGACCGCCGGGACGTCCCCGCTGGTGTGTCTCGACGGTGTCGGGCAGGTTTACTCATCCCGATCACCATGGGCACACCGAGCGCTGACCGACGTATCCTTCCAGCTCGACAGCGGCGAATCGATCATAATCGGTGGTCGCAACGGATCGGGAAAATCGACGCTCGCGGCCGTCCTCGCCGGTCTGCTCAGTCCGTCGGAAGGCGACGCCCGCATGTCCGGTCGCCCGCTGACCGCATGCCCCGGCGAGATCGGACTGGCCGTTCAACACTCCCGGCTTCAGCTGCTGGCGCCTACCGTGGGTGCTGACGTACGCGCCGCAGCCGGGGTGAGCGCCGCCGCCGCCGACGATGCGCTGGCCGCGGTCGGCCTGGACCCTGCGCTGTTTCGGGACCGACGGGTGGAGAACCTCTCCGGCGGGCAGATGCGCCGCGCCGCGCTCGCCGGACTCATCGCCCGCCGACCCCGCCTGATGATCCTCGACGAACCGCTGGCGGGGCTCGACACCCCGTCGAGACACACCCTCATCAGGGTGCTCGCGGACCTTCGCATCCGCACCGGGCTGACGCTGGTCGTGGTATCCCACGACTTCGAAGGTCTGGCCGAGGTGATAGACCGGATGCTCGTCCTGGACGCCGGACGGGTGGTCCACGACGGCCCCTTCCACGGTGATCGGCCACGGTGCGTACCGACAGCCGGCCCTGCGGCCACCGCCCGCATCGGTTCCCACACGCTCCCCCAGCCTCGCCGCGCACCGCTCACCGCTCGTGCGCAGCGCTCGGGGATCATCGGCACCGCAGGTCCCCACGTCCCACCGCTGCCGCTATCGGCTCCGGCTCCGGCGCCGGCGCCGGCTCCGGTCACCGTGGCTGCATCCCAGGGGCAACCGCCATCCCCATCGCCATCCCCATCCCCATCCCCATCCCCATCGGAGCCATCGGAGCCCGACGTCCCCGTGCCCGCCACGTCCCGGCACCCGCATCGGTTGACCCGGCGGCGTTCGGCTGCGCGTGCCCGCCGAACCGAACCCAACCTCCTGCGCTACATCCCCGGCACCAGCCCGGTGCACCGGCTCTGGGCGGGCACAAAATTGATCATGATGGCCGCGCTCGGAATACTCATCGCACTGCGACCGTCGTGGCCGGTAATCGGTCTGGTCGCGGGATTCGTCGGGGTGTGCCTGGTGGTCGCCCGGATCCCGCCGGGCGCGGCACCGAGGCTGCCCCGTTGGTTCTGGTACGGCCTCCTGATCGGCGCCGCGCTCACCATGCAGTCACGCGAGGCACCGTTCATGGCGGTCGCGGGAGTGCAGTTGTCACTCGGCGGTCTCATGGAATGGCTGCGCCTGACGTCGGTCTCCATGACCATGTTCGCCACGGCCGCGCTGCTCGGGTGGACGACGCCGCTGTCGGATGTCGCGCCCGCCTTGGACCGGCTGATGACGCCGCTACGCAGGCTGCGGCTGCCAGTCGACGAATGGGTGGCGACGGTGGCGCTGGCTATCCGCTGCCTGCCTCTACTGGTTGACGAGATTCGTACACTGCTCGCAGTTCGCCGACTACGTACGGTCGAAGGATCGGCCTGGCCGCGCCGGCCGGCGGCGTTGGCCCGCCACGCGCGATGCGCGACCGAGCTGCTGTGCACCGCGATAGTCACGTGCCTACGACGGGCCGCGGAGATGACCGACGCGATCACCGCCCGGGGCGGCTTCGGCGCGGTCTCGCACCAGCCTGCGAGGCCCCGACGCGCAGACGTCGCCGCGCTCGCGGCCGTGGCAGGACTGTTCACCGCTGCACTACTGATCTGAAACCGGCTCCAGACGATCGTTACCGGACGCTCTAGGGCGTGCCTGATGGATCATCGTCCGCATCGACCAACATCCATCAGGCACGCCCTAAGAGCGACCGGCAATAGGGGACGCGGCGTCGCGGGGCTGGGGCACGCACCTCGCATCGTTGTCGTCGGTCGACACCCACAACCTCCGGTGCCTCCCTCCTCCGCCTCGCGATCTACGCGCCCCAGCCCCGCTCCTTCATCCACACCCCTATTGCCGGTCGCTCTAACCGAGAAAACCGTTGAGGCTGACTTCGCGCGTCTCGGGATCCACGTCCGACCCTTCGGCAAGCAGGTCCGTCAGCGGACGGGGGCGGCCGGTGAGGAACCCCTGCGCATAGTCCACTCCAAGATCACGAAGTGCCAGCGCCAGCGGTTCACGATCGACGTTCTCGGCAATGGTGTACATACCCAGGCAGCGCGCAACCCGCACCACGGCGTCCACCAGGACGGTGTCGGCCGGTGACGTATCCACGTGGCGCAGGAAATCGCCGTCGATCTTCACATTGGTGAATGGCAGGTTGCGCAGGTAGACGAACGAGCCCACGCCCGCGCCGAAGTCATCCAGGGTGAACCGGCATCCCGCGTCGGTGAGGGTCTCAGCGAGACGCCGTGCCGCGTCCAGGCTGGTCACCGCGACGATCTCGGGGATCTCCAGGCCGAGCTGAGATGGATCGACCCGGGCCGCACGCAGCGCCGAGAGGACGAACTGCCCGAATTCGGGGTCCGCGACGGACTGGCTGGAGATGTTCATGTGCAGGCGAAGCCGCTCCCGGCGAGCAGTGGCGGAGGCGAGCGCCGCCACCGCCTGCGCCAGCACCCAGCGGTCCAGGCTCAGCATGAGATCGCTGTGGGCGAGTGCGCCCATGAATTCGGCCGGTGCCAGGTCCGGTTGCCGACCGTCACGAAGTCGCACCAGCAGCTCGTATCCCTGTACCTGGCGGGATGACAGGTCCACGACGGGCTGCGCGTCCAACGCCATCAGACCCCCGTCAAGCGCGTCGCGCACCCGTTGTACCACCGAGACCCGCCGGGCAACGTGTTCATAACGCTCCGGGGTGAACAGCCGCGCACAGCCGCGTCCGGCTTCCTTGGCTTCGCCCAACGCAAGGTGCGCCCGAGCCAGTGCCATGTCGCTGTCGGCCGCGGATGGCAGCGAAACAACGCCGATACTGACGGTGATACGACTTGGCACGCCATCGACGATGATCGTATGCCGGGCGACCTTCTCGCACAGGGCGTTGGCGACGCCGAGTCCGTCCGGGCCGTTGTCGGACTCCAGGACAACGGCGAACTCGTCGCCGCCGAGCCGCCCGAGAACCGCACCGGGCAGGGTCTTGGCCAGCAGCTGGGCGAGAGCCCCCATCACCGCGTCGCCGACGGCATGGCCGCGCATGTCGTTGATGTCCTTGAAATCGTCCACGTCGACGAGCAGCAGGGTCCCGGCCGGCGCAGTCCTGTTCGACGCCGTCCCGGCCGACGCCGTCCCGTTCGACGCAGTCCTGTTCGACGCCGTCCCGGCCGACGCCGTCCCGTTCGACGCAGTCCTGTTCGACGCCGTCCCGGCCGGCGCCGTCCCGTTCGACGCGGTGTCGATGCCAGGGATGCCCTCGATGCGTTCGACGCCTGCGATGCGTTCGGACAGGAGCTTCGTCATCGCCTGGCGGTTGCACAGCCCGGTGAGCGGGTCGTGCGTCGTGAGGTGGACGAGATCCCGGCGTAGCCGGATCAGTTCGGTGACGTCATGGGCCGTACCCATGATCCGGATTGGTGTGCCTGCGTGATCGGTGAGGACATCGCCGTGGCATTCGAGCACACACTCGGTAACTCGGTCGGCCAGGTACATACGGTGAGTGAATTCAAATGGACTGACCTCGGCGATCGCCTGCTCCAGAGCCGCTTCGATCCGCGGTACATCGTCCGGGTGCATCAGCGACCGATAAGTGTCGTAGTCGAGATAGGTATCCGTGGGGTAGCCGAACATCGCAAGAAGCTCGTCGGACCACTCCACCTCGTTGGTGACCAGGTCCCACTCCCAGATGCCCGTCCGGGCGATCGTCTCGACACGACGGAGCCACCGTTGGCGCAGCTGTGCGAGATCCTCTTCATTGTGACGCACGGTATTGTCGACGATCTCATAGAGAACGTAGCCCCCGGTACCGGCCGTCCAGTCCCGGCCCGCGTCGCCGTCGGCCAGCGCGCGGCAACGGATCTCCAGCCACCGGGTGGTGCCGTCGGGCGCGTGCCACCTGGCTTCGCGCGGCTCCCCGTCCGGGACGAGTCCCGCCAACGGCAGTCCGGCCTCAGCGACGGCTAGTCGGGCGGCAACCATGTCGTCGAAACCGGTGTTGGTACGCACGAACACGCCGAGGCCGGTCGGATCCGGTGTCGCACTCTCCTCATGCACCATCGCACCGCCCGTCACAAGGGCGAACAGTGCCCGGTTAGCCCAGACCACACGACTGTCGGACGTCACCACCAGCAGTCCGGCGGACACTACGTCAGCCACCAAGCCGACCACGCTCGCGACCAACGGACCTCCTCGCGCATGTCAGCCCCGTGCACATCCCGGCTCATCACGCTACTTCCCGATCGAAGGCTGAGTGTAGCGGCAGTCGGGTGAGCACAGAACGTTAGGGCGTGTCCGGTGAATATTCACAGCCGCATCCGGTGATGGCACCCGCCTCGCCATGGCCCGTCCAGTGGGGTTTCACAGCCACTCCGGTCGAGGTCCGTCCACCTGTGGGACCCACCGATGGGACCCACCGATGGGACCCGCTGTCGGTTCAGCGATAGGTTCAGCTGTGCCGGATGCACCGGCCGCACGTCGTAACGGGATTATGCGGGCATGCCCACGTCCACTCGAATCGTCGTCGCGCCCAACGCTTTCAAAGGCACGCTGACCGCGAACGAGGCGGCACACGCCATGGCTGACGGGGTCGGTGACACCTACCAGCACGCGGACATCGTCATGCGGCCGGTGGCCGACGGCGGCGACGGAACCGTGGCCGCGGCTCTTGCCGCGGGCTTCACCCGTCATGAGGCCACCGTGTCCGGGCCGCTGGGAACCGCGGTGCGCGCAGCGTTCGCGATTCGAGACGATGCCGCGGTGCTGGAGATGGCGGAGGCATCCGGCCTGCGGCTCATGCCACGGGGACGGCTCGCGCCGCTGGTGGCGTCCACTGTCGGTACCGGTGAGCTGGTGCGCGCCGCACTGGACGCCGGAGCCCGACGGCTACTGCTCGGAGCGGGCGGAAGCGCGACGACCGACGGGGGCGCCGGGATGGCCTCCGCGCTGGGTGTCAGATTCCTGGACCGGGCAGGCCGGCCCCTGCCGCCCGGTGGCGCCGCCCTATGTGATCTTCATACGATCGATGTCAGCGGTCTGGATCCACGGCTCGCCCACGCCGAGATCACCCTCGCGGCTGACGTTGACAGTCCGCTGCTCGGGCCGCACGGTGCGGCGGCGGTCTTCGGCCCGCAGAAGGGCGCGGGACCAGCCGACGTCGCCGTCCTCGAAGAGGGGCTGCGCACACTCGCCAACCGACTCGACGCGCAGCCTGGGGATGTCGCGGGCATCCCGGCAAGGGATGCGATGCTCACCGCGGGCGCAGGCGCAGCCGGCGGTCTCGGATTCGGCGCAATGGCCTTCTTCGGCGCGCAGGTACGGCCGGGCGCAGAGCTGCTCCTCGATCTCGTCGACTTCGACGCAGCCTTGGACGGCGCCCGCCTTATGATCACCGGCGAGGGCGCGTTGGACGCGTCGACCCTGCGGGGCAAGGCTCCAGCGGTCGTCGCGAGCCGGGCCCAGGCGGCCGGTGTCGCGGTCATCGCGGTCTGCGGACGGGTAGACCTCGACCCGGGTGTCTGGCGGGATGCCGGCTTCACCGCCGTCTTCACCGTCCACCCGATGGCCACCCTCGCCGGCACCGCCGAGACGGTGGGGGTGCCGGCGTTGGTCGGCCGGGCCGAAGCGGCCCGGAGACTACGGCGCACAACAGCCGAAGCCGTCCGCAGCATGCTGTCCTGAGCACAGGTAGCGCCCCAGCGCCCACCACCGGTCAGTCGTGGATCTGCTGCGAGAGGTAGTGCGCCTCCCCGACCTGGGCGAGTAGCTCGATCTGGGCGTCCAGCCAGTCGATGTGCTCCTCCTCGGAGACGAGGATTCCCTCCAGGAGGACGGCCGAGCCGACATCGTCACGGGAACGGGTCAGGACGATCCCCTCGCGCAGCAGGCCGCATGCCTCGATCTCGTGGGTCCGGTCGGAGTTCAGTTGCTCGACGACGGTCTCACCGACGCGCAACGTGTTCAGCCGCTGGAGATTCGGGAGCCCGCCGAGGTAGAGCACCCGGCGCACCAAGGTGTCAGCGTGGCGCATCTCATCGATCGACTCGTCATAGGTGTGCGTGCCCAACCGGTGGTAGCCCCAGTTGAGCTGCATCCGCGAGTGCAGGAAGTACTGATTGACGGCTGTCAACTCATTGGTGAGGACGCGATTGAGCAGTTCGACGATTTCCGGGTCGCCCCTCACTTGAAACCTCCGCTGTGTCAGCCCGACGGGACGACCGGACGGACACGGCGATGATCGGTCAGCAACTCCTCGATCTCGTCGAGGCAGCCACCACACCCGGTACCTGCGGCGCAGAGGTCACCCACATCACCCGTGTCGCGAGCGCCCGACTCGATCACGCCGCGCAACGTCCGATCGTTTACAGCAAAACATGAACAGACCAGCACCGCACCTCACCACGCCCATTCAGGAGCTGTTCACCGCGTCACCCAGCGGAGGTTCCACACAGCTGGAATGATCAACGGGAACGCTCGCTACTCAGCCCTCGCTACTTAGCTAAAGCTTCCCTAATAGTGCCCAGACAGGAGAGTCTCACACAGAAAGATCAAAAACAAGCAGGTCGACGTACCGCCTCGCCGTCACCCGGATCACAGTGCCCGCAACACCACTGCCGCATCCGGCTCGGTGACCCGGAAGCTGACGCTCTCCTCGACGTAGAGGTGGATCGTGTCCAGGGTACGGCCGGCATACCCGACCGAAAGATCCTGGCCGGACTCGAGGTCGAGCGCACCGAGGTCCACATCGTCGGCGCCCCGGTCGACATCGGCCAGCTCCCCGCATTCCAGCGTGAAGGACGTCCGCAGTTCAACCAGGGGCAGTACCCGCCGTAGCCGGGCCACGACGCCTTCTACCGGCGTCGTGGCAAGGGTCGTGACCCGCCCCAGCGTGGTCGCCGACGTGTCCCAGCCGTGCGGGCCGGAGAAATCGACCAGCTTGCGGGCGGCAAGGTTCGTGGTGAGCCTCGCCCGCGCCTCCCGGTCGATCATCGACCAGGACGCCTCGGTGAGCGGAGCGTGGTCACGCAGCAGATGATTCACCCGGTCACGCCCCGCAAGCTGCCGATGCCCAACGACCCGTCACCGCGCCCGGAGCCGATCGGCGCCGGATGCAGCATCCCGGACTGCTCGTGCAGCCCCATGCTCGTGTCAGCCACTCGCTGTACATACCACGTTGCGATACCACCAACCGTAACGACCCCATTCCGAACAGCGAGTTCACCCAGGGGAAGCTCCAACGCTGACAGTGGCCCCGGCGTCGTCGACGTCGGGGCCACTGTCAGAAACCGGCTACCAGAGACTGCGGGCGAGATCAGGCGTCAATCGCGCCCACCGGGTCACGTGCCGATCTTGCCACCGTCGATCTTGCGGATGACGACGGTCGCGGCCCGAGGGCGACCGGTCGGGTCGAACTCCGGCCAGTTACTCACAGCACGCGGATTGTCAACCGTCGGCGACCCCCACGCGGTCGTCGCCTCACCCGGGTGTTGGATGTTGACGAACATCGTCTCCTGGTCGGGCGTGGTGATGAGGCCGGTGATCTCACAGCCGCGGGGGCCGGTGAGGAACCGGCGGATCTCACCGGTCGACGGATCGGCGGCGAGCAGTGCGTTGTTGCCGATCCGGTCGTACTTGCGGGACGCGAGGTTCTGCGAGCTGTTGGAGATGTCCGTCTCGATCCACAGACGACCGTCGGGGTCGACCCAGAGCCCGTCAGGCGAACCGAACAGCGGCTGCGTCTCGGGCACGAACTGCCCCTCGGGCTGGTAGGCCGGGTCACCGGCGAACGCGAAGATATCCCAGGAGAACGTCGTCGCGGTGTTGTCGTGGCCCGTCTCGCGGAAGCGAAGGATATGGCCGTAGATGTTGGTGGCCCGGGGGTTGACCGGGGTGGGGCCGGCGCTGCCGTTCGTCAGCGTGACGAAGACATCCTTGGTGTGCGGGTGCACCGCGACCCACTCCGGACGGTCCAGCTTCGTCGCACCGAGGGCGTCGGCTGCCTGGCGAGCCCGGATGAGGACGTCGGCCTGATCCGCCCAGCCGCCCGCGGTGGTGAGGGGGCCGCTGCCCCATACCACCGGCAGCCACGTACCGGAGCCGTCCCCGTTGAACTGGGCAACGTAGAGCGTACCGTGGTCGAGCGGGCTCTTGCCCTGGGAAAGCAACCGCTTCCATGACGAGGTACCGACGAACTTGTAGAGATATTCCCGATTCTCGTCGTCACCGGTGTAGACAACGACCCGTCCGTTGTGCTCGGTGACGGTCGCGCCCTCGTGCTTGATACGGCCGAGCGCGGTGCGCTTGACCGGTGTCGAGCGTGGGTTGAACGGGTCGATCTCGACGACCCAGCCGAACCGGTTCAGCTCCTTGCGGTTGACCGCGAGGTCGAAACGGGCGTCAGCCTTGTGCCAGTTGTAACCAAAGCCGGCGCGGGTGACCCCGTACCGGCTCTCCAGTACCGTCGGCGTCCATGACGCGTCATCGGTACCGAAGTAACCGTTCCAGTTCTCCTCACACGCGAGGTAGGTACCCCACGGCGTGACTCCGTGGGCGCAGTTGTTCAACGTGCCCAGTGGCGGGTTGTTCGACGTCAGCTCGGGATGCTTCAGTGAGACCGGCCCGGAGAAGGCCACCGGAGTGGCACCGGTGATCCGGCGGTTGTAGCGCGAGTCGACCGGGCTCCACTTGCCGTTCTCCAACCGGATCTGGATGACGGTGACGCCGTGGGCAGCAAGAGCTTTGGCCACCTTCTCAGCGGTCATCGGCGTCGCCCCGTCCGGATTGAGCAGGACCTGGTCGATATACTCGTGGTTCACCACGAGCAACCCACGGCGGGGGCCGTCCCAACCACCGCCCTGCGGGAAGAAATGCATACCGTCGTGATGCATTCCCACCTGCTGGGCCTGCTCGGCAGCAGTATTGGAGCCATCCTTCTTCCATGCCGGTCCGGAGCTCAGCAACGGCGTGCCCCACGGAATCAGGACGTCGTAGGTGTAACCCTCCGGCACCACAACTGTGTCAGCCGTGCTCGTGGGCACCTCGGCGAAGCCCAGTAGCTGATGTGGCTTGCCCTTGTCCCGGTCAGAACCCGCCGAACCCGCCTCGGCCGCGGCGGCAGTAAGCACGCCGCCGCCGAGGAAACCCACCGTGGCCGCGGCAAGGCCGCCGCCAAGTGCCGCCCGCCGGCTGAAACGGGCAGCTATCAGGTCCGACAGAGCGGGATTGTCCGTTGGGTTGGATCCGATGTCATCGGTGTCGCGCACGCTTCCTCCGCTTCGATCCCGACGACGGTCCGTTCGTCGCCGGTCCCCCTGTGAGCGGATGCGACGTTAATCTGCCCATGGCTGAACTGGACGGCAGGCACACAAACCGGTGATGAACCCAGTCCCAACGCTTAGTGGTCGCTCTAAGGAGCGAGTGAGGAGATCTCCACCCTGCGGTTGGCGGCGCGGCCGGCGTCGGTGTCATTGGTCGCCACCGGATAATCGGCGGCGAACCCGGCAGTCCGCAGCTGCCCCTCCGGCACTCCGTGACTCGCCAGATAGGAGGCCGCGGAGTATGCCCGTGCCAGCGACAGGGCCTCGTTGATCGGCAGGGAACCCTGTGCGTCGGTGTGACCAGCCACCAGAACTCTGCGGGTACCGTCACGCAGCACCGCCGCGATCTGGTCGAGATGGGCACGATCGACGTCGGTGAGCTCCGCGCTGTCGGTCGCGAAGGTGACCCGGCCCGAGGCCACGGCGCCGGGAAGACGATCGGCCGGGGCGGTGCGATCGACCACGGCGTCGCCCGGCGGGGCGGGAGCTGGGGCTGCCGGTCGTACGGTCAGCCGGTTGTCCAGGGAGATCGCCGGCTGTGCGGTGCGCGCCGCGGCGAGCACCGCGGAGCCCAGCCTCGCGCGCTCGTCGGCATCGACCACCGTTCCCTCGACGACCACCGTAGAGCCGATGATCGTCGCCTGATGTTCGCCCGTCACCGCGGTCAGCGATCGGACCAGGTCCCCGAGTGCCCGCACCGGTGGTGCGGCCGCCTCGGGGTCAACCGCGACCTGCCCTGTCAACGTGCCGGAACTCGCTGCGGCTGCCGCACCGAGAAGCCGCTCCCGTGCATCACGGTCAGGTACCGTAGCGGTGACGGTAAGCGATCCGCCGTCGACGACAATCACCAACGGCTTCGCAACGACACCCGGCACCGGCACCGGCACGATCCGAACATCACCGGCCAGCGTGGCTGACCGCGCGCCGGACATGTGCGCGACGGCCTGGCGGGCCGATTCGGCAGCTGCAACGCTGGGGAACGTCCCATGCACGGTCGCATCCCGGCCGTCGAAGGTCACATCCGCTCCGGCTTGGCCGCTGGAGCGGACCGCCGAGGCCGCCCGCCTGGACAGCTCGTTTTCGATCGGCCCACGCCGCAGGCCGAACGCAAGCAGCGCGAGCAGCAGCCAGGCGACGACAAGAGACACCGCGAACACGACGGGACGAGGCCGCCGCACCGCAGCCAGTTGGGCCAAGGACATCGAAATGGTCTCCGCGCGGAATCTGCTGGCATACCGTCAGGACGCGCCACCACGATGCCTTCGGGCGACCCAACGGACCAGAAAAGTACGGCGAACAACCCCGCCGCGGGTCAACTGTCGCACATCGGGACGCCTGTCACATACACCGGGTCGGTCCATGCCGTATCCGGTGGACGTCGGTCGATGCGGGCGGGTGCGCCGCGGCCGCACCGACGATCGCGGCCGGCCGGGCCTGGGGCTCGACACGCTCGGACTCGACACGCTGGGGCTCGACACGCTGGTCGACCGGGTCCACGAGGCCGTCACGACACCCTCGCCGGTGCGCCACGCGGATCACGACCGCTGCCAGCAAGGCTCCGAGCCCGAGCACCATCCACCCGGCGACGACATCGAGCACGTAGTGGTTGGCGGTGGCCATCACCACGAATGCCGTTGTGCCCGGGTAGATGACGGCGAGCGTCCTGACCCAACGGCGGCGGGCGAACCTGGCGACGCACCAGCCGGACCACAGCGCCCACGCGCAGTGCAGGGATGGCATGGCCGCGAACTGGTTGGCAAGACCTGCCAGCCCCCGGGGCGCCGCGCTGGTGCCGCCACCCCACCAACCCCAGTCGTGGAACGACGCCATGGTGTCGACGAACCCAGCACCGGGCAACAGCCGTGGGGGGGCTGTCGGCAGGAGGATGAACCCGACAAGGCTGATCACGGTCGCGCACAGAATCGTCCAGCGAGCCCGCAGGTAGTGGCCGGGACGTTTGCGGTAGAGCCACACGAGGATGGCGGGCGTCACGATGAAGTGCAGGGTCGCATAGTAGTAACAGCTCGCCACCGCGAGCACGGGGATGCCCTGGAGCCAGTGGTTCAGCCCACCCTCGACGTTGAGATGGAGGTCCGCCTGGATGCGTAGGAGATCCCACCCGACCGCGAGCGCATCCCGCTCGGATCCGTCCGCCACCGCGCGAGTAGCCGTGTAGGTGTAGTAGAAGCCGATGATCATAACGGCTTCTATCCACAACACCGGCAGTCCGTCCGACCTGCGGCGCAAGCGGATCACCCGTGACCTCCCCGGATTCGACCTGAGCCCCCCGGTGTGCCTGTTTTCGACCTTCTCCTGCCTACCCAGACACCCCACCTTTCGCTCAACGTGTTCAGTCAAGTACCTTTGCGTCACCAGCTGCAGTACCGACAACGGATCGTTCCCGGGGGTAGCGATGACGCACCCGATAGTCGGCGTGCCGCCCGATGCGGCACGTCCCATACCCGCTGGCGGCGAGGAGTCGACATTCGCCGCCACGCCGTCGGCCAGGATGTCCGTGACGCTGTCCGCCACGGCGTCCGCGGTGATGTCCTCCGCGGCTCAGCCGACGTCCGCGACCACATCCATCGACTGTGAATCAACATCCCTCCCCCTTCCTGCAACGGGTTTCACCCCTGCGGCCGGTGGCCGCCGCCGGTCGCCGCATACACCGGCCATCCCACGGCGACGCGGCGAGGTCCTGGCGGACGCGATCCACACCGCCGTGGTCGAACTGCTCGCCGAATACGGCTACGGCACGTTGACAATGGATCTTGTAGCGGCACGGGCACGGGCGGGCAAGGCCACGCTCTACCGCCGGTGGTCCTGCAAGCTCGACCTGGTAATCGACACAGTGTGGCGTCTCGAGCACTGCTCCGTCACCGACCCGGACACTGGAAGTTTTCGCGAAGACCAGCTCCTGCTGCTGCATGAATTCGCCAACGTACTTCGCGGACGCCAGGGTGCGGTGACCGCGACCCTTGTCGGCGAGCTCACCCGACATCCCGATCTCGCCGTAGCCCTGCGCACAGTCCTCCTTCACCAGCGCCGGGCCGTCCAGATGACCATCGCCGAACGAGCCATCGCGCGCGGCGATGTCCGCTGTGGTGCTCCATGGCCGCTGGTCAACGAAATCGGACCATCCCTGCTGTTCGGCCGACACCTCATCTCGGGTGAATCTGTGGACCACAGTTACATAGTCGACGTTGTGGACGACATAGTCATGCCTCTCGTTGTCATGCCCGCCGGTGTCAAAACCACCAGTATCAAGACCACCAGTATCAAGACCATCAATATCAAGGCCATCATCGAGACACCTGGATAACATATCGAACCTACGTTCGAATCATAGCAGGTGACCTGCTGGTGCACTCTCGCCGCTGAACTGCGCCCACATCCGCGCGTACCTACCGTCGGCGCGTATCAACTGAGCATGCGGACCCTGCTCGACGATCCGGCCGGCGTCCATCACCACCACCCGGTCCGCGCGAGCAGCAGTGGTCAGCCGATGGGCCACCACGAGGGTGGTCCGTCGCCGCGCGACCCGGTCGGTCGCCTCGGTGACCGCAGCCTCGCTGGCCAGGTCCAGCGAGGCGGTTGCCTCGTCGAGAAGCAGGATGTCAGGGTCGGCGAGCTCGGCCCGGGCGAGCGCGAGCAGCTGGCGCTGCCCGGCGGACAGGCCCCGGCCGCGCTCGCCGACCGGATTCAGATAACCACCGGGCAAACAAGTGATCATTGCATGCGCCCCGACGGCACGTGCCGCAGCCTCCACCTCGGCGTCGGTGGCCGCCGGGCGGGCGTAGGCGATCGTGTCGCGGACCGTCCCGGCGAACAGGAACGGCTCCTGCGGGACGACTCCCAGCCGATGGCGGTAGCCGACCAGGTCGAGCCGCGTCACGTCGGTACCGTCGATGCGGACCACACCCCCGGTGGCGTCGTAGTAACGCGCGACCAGCTTGACGACCGTCGATTTGCCGGCTCCGGTCTCGCCCACCAGTGCGACGGTCTCCCCGGCGGCCACCCGAAGGTTCACCCCGTCCAGCGCGGGACGCTCGGCGCCGGCGTACTGGAACCGCACACCGTCCAACTCGATCCCGCCCGCAAGCCGACCGACCGGTACCGGATCGGGCCAGGCCGGGGTGGAGGTGGGTGTGCGCAGCAGATCCGACAACCGACGCAGACCCACCTTGGCCTGCTGGTAGCCGTCGAACACCTGCGACAGCTGCTGGATCGGGGAGAAGAACAGGCCGATGTAGAGCAGGTAGGCGATGAGCCCGCCGGTGGTCAGCGACCCGGACGCGACGAGCCCGGCGCCGGCGCCGAGAACGAGCGCGGCCGCCAGCTCCGAGCAGAACTCCATGAACGGGAAATACATCGCGATGAGGCGCTGCGCCCGTAGCCGTGACTCCCGGTAACGCTGTGCGAGACCACGGAAGTCAGCCAGGTTGCGCTCCTCGCGGCGGAATGCCTGTACGACCCGGATGCCGGCGAGGTTCTCCTGCAACGCGGCGTTGACCGCGCTGACCCGCTCTCGTGACTCGACGTAAGCCGCCGACGCCCGTGTCCGGAAAAGCATCGTGATGACGACGCCGACCGGCACCATCGGCAGCACGACCAGGGCCAGCCGGGCGTTGAGGACCACCAACGCCAACCCCACACCGACGAACGACAGCACGCTGACCACGGCGGTCGTCAGTCCGGTCTGTAGAAACGTCGACAGTGCGTCGACGTCCGTGGTCATCCGGGTCATGATCCGACCCGAGAGCTCACGTTCGTAGTAGTCCAGGCCGAGGCGTTGCAGCTGGGCGAATGTCTTCACCCGCAGGATGAACAGCAGACGCTCACCCAACCGTCCGGTCACCTGAATCTGGAAGACCTGCGCGACCCAGGCCGTGAGCACGACGGCGAGCGCCACCGCGGACGTCATGATCAGTACTGCTCCCGCGGTCCGCGACACGCCCGCGTCCACCCCGTGCCGCACCAGGGCTGGCAGGGCGAGACCCGCCCCCGCGTCCACCACCACGAGCAGTAGACCCAGGGCGAGCAGTGCGTGCGCCCCACCCAGAAGATGACGCAACGAGAACGCAGAGTCACCGACAGCGGCGTCAGCTGTGCGCACACCGACCGGCTCGGTCGCCGGCGGCAGCGCCTCGACGCGCGCGAGCAGCTCAGGGGTGGCGGGTGCGTCCCCGGCCCCGGCCGCGGCCCCGACACCGCGGCGCCGGCCGCCGGTCGATATCGCGGGCGACCACCGCCCGAGCGGAGCGGACCACATGGCGCCACCGCGCCCGCCAGCCGGCGCCGGCGGAGACATGGCGACGGGTGCCTGCCGGGGCGCAGGTGCAGTCGCCGCCGGGCCGCGAACCTGGCCGCCCACCAGCACGGTGTAGGGCGCGCAACGAGCCGAGAGTTCCTCGTCGGTGCCGACGTCGACCAGGCGCCCGGCGTCGAGCACCGCAATGCGATCGGCCAACTGCAGAGTGGATCGACGGTGGGCGATCAGAAGCGTGGTCCTGCCACGCATGATCTCTCGCAACGCGGCATGGATCTCGGCCTCGACCCGGACGTCGACCGCGGACGTCGCGTCGTCCAGGACCAGGATGGGCGCGTCGATCAGCAGGGCGCGGGCCAGCGCGATCCGCTGGCGCTGCCCGCCGGAGAGCGTGAGCCCCTGCTCACCGACGACCGTGTCGTAGCCGTCGGTGAGATCGCGGATAAAGCCGTCCGCCCGGGCTGCCCGGGCCGCGGCCACAATCGAGGCGTCATCCGCGTCCGGACGTCCGTAGCTGATGTTGGCACGAACCGAGTCGGAGAACAGAAAGCTGTCTTCGAATACCATCGCGATCTGCGCCCGCAAGGATCTCAGGGTCAGCGCCCGGATGTCGTGGCCGTCCAGGCGCACTGTGCCGGTGTCCGGGTCGTAGCTGCGGGACAGCAACGCGGCCACCGTCGACTTGCCCGAACCGGACGCGCCGACGAGTGCAAGGGTCTCGCCCGGTTCGAGCCGCAGGCTCACCCCGTCGAGCACCGGGCGATCCCGGCGGTAGCCGAATGTGACGTTGTCGAGCTCGATACTTCCCCGAGCCCGAGCGAGCCGCTGTGCCTGCGACCGTTCGGTGATGACGGGGTGAGTGTCGATGACCTCGAAGACACGGATCGCGCTGGCTCGGGCCTGCTGGCCGACGGTCAGCAGGCCGGCCAGCATCCGGGTCGGTGCGACCAGCTCGCCGAGATAGGTACTGAATGCCAGGAAGGTGCCGAGGCTGATACGGCCCCGCAACGCCAGCCAGCCGCCCAGCGCCAGCACCCCGACCTGCCCGAGAGCCGGCATCGCCGCCAGCGCGCTGGTGTACCGGCTGGTGAAACGGACCGCGCGCATCCGCAGCGAGAACAGGGTGCGGGCAGCCGCGGCCAGCCTGGCCAGCTCCCGCTCCTCCTGCCCGAAACCCTTGACCACCCGCACACCCGCGGTGGTTTCCTCCACCACTGCGGCGACCTCGCCGGCCTGCTGCTGGGCCACCCAGGTCGCCGGAAAGACGGTCCGCCGGGCCCGCATCCCGATGATCATAACTAGCGGCCCGACCGCGAGCGCGAGCAGTGTCAGCAGCGGGGAGAGCACCATCATGATCATGATGGCGAGCACGAAAAGCAGGAGATTCCCGCTCATCAGCGGCAGAAATGCCAGCAGGCCCTGGACGACGGTGACATCAGAGCCGGCCCGGCTGACGATCTGGCCGGTCCGGAGCCTGTCCTGGCGGACTCCGTCCAGACGCGCGAGCGCGGCGAACACCGCGTCCCGCAGATCGTACTGAACGTCGAGGGCCAGGCGTCCGCCGACATAGCGACGGACGAACCCGGCGGCAAACCGCAGCACCCCGGCTGCGAGCAGCGCGATGACGTAGGGCGCGAGCGGTTGCCGACGCGCCACCACGACATTGTCGATCACCGCGCGTTCGATCAACGGCGTGACCGCGGCGATGGCGGTACCGAACACCGCAGCGCCGAACGCCAAGACGACGTTGCGCCGGTACCGCAGGACGTGCCCGGTCAACCGGCGCAGCCAGCGTTGGCGGGACGCCGGGGCGCCGGCTGACCCCGACGGCGTGGTACCGCCGGGATCGGATCGGGTGCTGTTCGCGCGAACCTCCCGGGATGAGTGGTCTGGACAACCGTCCTCAACCATCCCAGGAGATCATCGCGTCCCGGTTACCGACGGTGTTACCAGTGCATCATCGGCGGGGCGCCGCCACCGGTGGCATCGATGGGTATCAGGAGCGGACCGCCGGCGGGCTGGCCCCGACGCCGGCGGCACGATCGGCCTGCGTCTGCCCGGCACTTTGCGTATCGGTGAGCGGCAGGGCACTGCCCGCGCTCCACCGCTCCCAGGAGATCGACCACTCATTGCCCAACTGCGAAGTGTCCGGTGGACGGCCGGAGTTCCGCACGTCGACGATGTCACCCAACCGGCTGAACCGATAGAACCACTCAGCGTCCGCCGGGGAGGCGTTGATGCAGCCGTGCGAGACGTTGTCCTCCCCCTGGGACGCTACCGACCACGGCGCCGAGTGCACATACTCGCCACCGCTGGTGAACTGCACGTTCCACTGCACGGTCTCGTAGTAGTAGTCCGGATCGCCCTTGGGAATTCCGACGGTCGCGGAGTCCATAATGACCGTCGCCGCAGTGCCGATGACATTGTGTGGACCGTTCATGGTCGGCAGCGTCGGCCTGCCGAGACTTACCGGAAGGCTCCGTTGCAGGACGCCGTCCCGGTACACCTTCATGGTGTGGGTCGCCGCATCGACATAACTGACCTGAGCCGGCCCGATGATGAAATCCATGGCCCGGTCCTTCACCCCGAAACGGTTGCCACCGGCGTCGAAGCCCGCGAGGTTCGCCTCGACGTGAACGCGGGTACCCGCCTTCCAATACTGTTGCGGGCGCCAGCGCACGACCGTGTTCGAGGCCCAGTTCCAGGCACCGTTGACCGGTGGATTCGCGGTGACCATGAGGCGTCGCTGCACGGCGGCACGGTCTGCGACCGGCGCGCTGAAAGTCAGCGTGATCGGCGTACCTATCCCGACGGTCTGCCCGTTGACCGGTCCCCACGAGACCTTGAGGGAATTCGCCGGATTCACCGTGGTGAAAATCGCGCCGGCGACCGTTGTGCCCGATATACCCGGGGCCGCTGAGGTCTGCGCGGTCACCTGGTACCGCGTGTCGGCGAACAGCCCGTCACTGGACGTCCAGGTCATGGCGTCCGCGGAAAGCTGCCCCCGCAGAACTCCCGCGGCGGTTTCCTGGGACTTGCTGGCGTTCCGGATTGCGGTCACAGACTGTAGCGGAGCATTGCTGTGTACAACTACGGTGCCGGTGACCGGCACGCCCTCGGCACCGTCCGCGGGAGTGATGACGACCAGCGGTGCCGCCGCGGTCGGCGTCGCCGGTGCCGGTGCGCCGGTCACCGGCTTGTCCGCAGCCCGAGGAGAACACGACAGGACCGCGGTCCCGACAAGCACCGTCGCGATGACGCTCGACAGCAACGGTCCACGTGATCCGAATATGCGCGGTACCGGGTGCGCCCACATCATCGACCGACACCTCTTGAGTGACGTCCCCTCATTCACAGCCGGACCGTACCCAGCCATACCGACAAACGACCTGTCGATCATTAAAATAGCCAGTGTCAATCGGACGACCACAACCATTCGTAGAACACTCGAATACAGAGAGTAGTGCTGCTTGGCTGTGATCCATTGCCCCTCCCCTGTCGTCCCGTCCGACGCGCGCCGCCTCCCAGAAGTTGCGTCCGGCCGGCGTCCAGAGCCGTGCCCGCCAGGCGGTTCCCCGAATCAACGACACGGACCGGTCACCCGAATAGGAGTACCGGTAGCGTCGCGCAGCGTTCGGGCGCGCCCGTTCCATCACCGACGCCCGGTACGACCGCCCGATACCAGACGCGCGGGAGGATGCCGCCGGCGTAGACCACCCGGCAATCCCCCGGTTCACTGTCCGATGCCCC
>NZ_CAUVXG010000009.1:27594-31433 GCF_963555885.1 Protofrankia sp. Cr2 | reverse complement strand
AGCCGCCCCGAGCACCAACGGCGCGGCCTGTCGGCCCGACCTGGAGGTGCGATGGCAATCATTCTCGGCGACAACCAGTATGGAAAGGCCGAAGTCAGACTCGTCCATATCGACCGTTCGACCCGGGCGCACCGGATCAGAGACATCACCGTCTCATCGACGCTACGGGGTGACTTCGCAGGTGCATATCTCGCCGGGGACAACAGCCACGTGCTGCCCACCGACACCCAGAAGAACACCGTCTATGCCTTCGCGCGCGACGGTGGTATCGGCGAGATCGAGGAATTCGGCCTGCGGCTCGCCCGGCATTTCGTCGGATCCGATGAAGGGACCACCGGCGCCCGGATGGAGATCATTGAATACGGCTGGCAGCGGATCGACGTCGCCGGCCATCCAGATGATCATTCTTTCTCGCGGGTCGGCGGCGAATACCGGACGACCGTGGTCACTCTCGACCACGACATGGCCTATGTCATAGCCGGGATCGGTGGACTGATCCTACTCAAGTCGACCGGATCAGAATTTCGCGGATTCGTTCGGGACACGTACACGACGCTGCCCGAAACGGACGACCGAGTCCTCGCCACCGAGGTCACCGCCCGATGGCGGTACACCAGCGCCGAGGTCGAGTACGGGCGGCTGTTCACCGACATCCGGGCGGTCCTCATGCAGACGTTTGCAAAGGTGCACAGTCTCGCGCTGCAGCAAACCCTGTACGCAATGGGTCAGGAGGTGCTCGCCGCTCACCCGGAGGTCGCCGAGATCCACATGTCGATGCCGAACAGGCACCACTTCCTGGTTGATCTCACGCCCTTCGGGCTGGACAACCCCGACATCGTTTACCAGCCGACCGACCGGCCGTACGGAAAAATCGAGGGGATCGTGCAGCGCGACGACGCGCCCGCACCCGGACCGGCCTGGCTGGCGGCCCCGGGCTTGTGCTGATCAACTGGCCGAAGGCGGCGCGATCATCGGTTCTTCGCGCCGCCGGCGGCCGTAGGAATGTCACCGTCGGCCGAAGGCGGCGCGATCATCGGTTCTTCGCGCCGCCGGCGGCCGTAGAAATGTCACCGTCGGCCACCGCCAATCGGACGATGTCACCGGTGGTGACCGACAGGCGCTGCGCCGCGCTCCCTCGGTTCACCGCGAGCGTCACCAGCCCGGCGGAGTCGACGTAGACGACGATCTCGCCCGGATCCACCGAGGCGAAGGTGATCCCGAACAGGCCGGTGGCCACCGACCGACCCGCGGTGATCTCGATGGTACGACCGGGGGCAACCCCTGCCGGGGCGAGCAGGTCCGCGGCCGCGGCCAGTTGGACGTTGCCGAAGGTATCGATCGTGAGGACTTCGATCTCGACGGCGGTGGGGGACGCTGCACCGCTGACGGCCGGCCGGGCGGGCCGCATAACCGGCGCTGGGAGCCGCACGAGCCCAGCTGGGTCTACCGGTGCGCCGAGGGCGGCCAGGTCGTGGCCGGCCACGAGGGCGGCCGCGGCGGGCGCGAAAACATCACGCCCGTGGAAGGTCGCCGGCACTTCGGCGGGCACCGCCAAGGCCACCACGGAGCGCACGCCCCCGAGAGCGTCGGCCGCGGGTGGCAGCAGGCCGTTGTCGGGGCCGACGAGAAATCCCCGTGGGGTGGCCACCGCGACTGCCCGGCGCGAGGTGCCCACCCCCGGGTCGACGACCGCAAGGTGCACCGCGGGTGGCAGGTGGCCGAGCGTCTGGGCGAGCACGACCGATCCCCGCCGCACGTCACCGGCCGGTACGAGATGGGTGACGTCGATGATGCGAACGCCAGGCGCCCGACATAGCAACACTCCATGGCAGGCCGCCACGAAACCGTCGAAAAGTCCGTAGTCAGACAGAAAACTCACGTACGGTATACGGATCATATGACCCCGCTCGTCCGGAGTCGGGCGATCTCCGGCGCACCGTAACCGAGCTCGGCGAGGATGACGTCGGTGTGTGCTCCGAGTGCGGGCAGCGGTCCCATCGGAGCGTCCTCACCGGGGAAGGCGACCACCGGGCGCAGTTGGCGGACCGGTCCGACCGGTGAGTCAACCGAGGTCCACCGGTTCCGCGCGGCCAACTGAGGATGATCGATTAATCCGCGGACGGTGTTGAGACGGGCGTGGGCGATGCCGGCGGCGTCCAGACGGGCCTCGGTCTCGGTCGTGGTCAGCGCCGCGATGACGTCCGCGACCAGCGCCTCGGTGCGCGCCCGGTTACGTACCCTGGCCTGGTTGGTGGCGAACTCATCGGCGACGGCGGCCTCGGGCCGGGCGAGCACGTCGGTCGCCAGCCGAGCCCACTCACGATCGTTCTGGACGCCGATCAGCAGGCGGTCGCCGTCAGCTGTCGTGAACGCCTCATAGGGCGCGATCGACGGGTGGCCGATGCCCAGCCGTGGTGGTTCCACGCCGGTGTGTTCGACGGTCTGTACCGAGTACCCCATCCACTCGGCCAGGGCGTCGATCATCGTGATCTCGACAGCGGCGCCGGCGCCGGAACGCTCGCGGCGCAGTAACGCGGCCAGGACCGCCTGGACGACGTAGGTTCCCGCGGACACGTCACCCGCGGCGAACCCCGCCTTGGCGGGGTGCTCGTCCGTGCCCGTCGCGGAGATCAGCGCGGTCTCGGCCTGGACGAGCATGTCGTAGGCACGCTTGTGTGCATAGGGGCCTTGCGCGCCATAGCCGGAGAGATCCACGGCCACGAGCCGGGGATTCGCCGCTGCCAGCGTGGCCGCGTCGAGGCCCAACCGGGCCGCGGCGCCCGGCGCCAGGTTCTGTGCCACCACGTCGGCACGGCTCACCAATCGGGTGAGCACCGCGCGACCTTCGGGAGCCTTGATATCAACGGTCAGTGACTGTTTCGATCTGTTCAGCCAGGCGAAGTGGGCCGACATCCCGCCCCGCACCGCGGCGTCGTAGGCCCGGGCGAAATCCCCGGAGCCCGGCCGCTCGACCTTCACCACCCGAGCGCCGAGGTCAGCCAGATGTCGAGTGGCGAACGGCAGGGCCACCGCGTGTTCCAGGCTGACGACGGTTACACCTTGCAGCGGCAGCACGCTCTCACACTATCGGCCAAAGGCGGCGCGATCATGTTTTCCCGCGCCGCCGGAGGCCCACCTCCAGCTGGCCCCGGCCAAAGGCGGCGCGATCATGTTTTCCCGCGCCGCCGGAGGCCCGATCGCCATCCACGCCATCCACGCCATCCACGACCACACCGTCGACAACCTCGTGATGGGCATACCCCAGCGCCGGCGGTGGGACATCAGTTGGCGGCTGTCGTGGGGTGAGCAGCGACGGTGCGTCCTTCTCGATCGGTGGACCGCCGTTGGCGAATACCACTGCCAACCACGGTACGACGATGGCGACGGCGATGGCGGCGAAGCGGGCCCAGTTGCGCAGCGCAACCACGGCGAGGATGAGGCAGGCGGTGCGGAACAGCATCGAAATCACATAGCGTCGCTGACGGCGTTGGATCTCCTCCGGGCGCGACAGGGCCGCACGGGTGATCAAAGTGGTGTTACTGTTCCGCCTGATCCGCACCGACGCACCCCTTATGACTGCTTTCTGTGACCACCCACGTCCGTGTGGCCACTCACGCGTCCCGCGTCGCAGACCCGTGCAGACGGCGCCGCGCACGGGTGGTCAGATGAAGAGAGCCCGAGCCTGTCCAGTGTGCGCGCCCGGGCGCCGCATCGCCCGCCAAAGAGCGTCTATGAGCGCCCGGCAATCGGGACGCGACGTCGCGAGCCTGGGGCACGCACCCCAGCCCCGCTCCTTGATCCACACCCCTATTGCCGGGCGCTCATAGAGCGACCGGCAA
>NZ_CAUVXG010000009.1:0-27154 GCF_963555885.1 Protofrankia sp. Cr2 | reverse complement strand
TGCCTCCCTCCTCCGCCTCGCGATCTACGTGCCCCAGCCCCGCTCCTTGATCCACGCCCCTATTGCCGGGCGCTCTTAACGATGTGAATCTGATGCTCCTACCACAACACCAGATTCACATCGTTCCCAAGGAGCGCCTGACAGGGCGAAGTATGCCGGTTGCCGGGTCACTGCGCGGTCGGGCGTCATGACGAACCCGGTGCCCGGTTGATTCCCGACACAGCGGTGAGGATGACCACGACGCCGATCGGAGGGCTCGTGCGTTGAAACGGGTATCGATCGTCTGTGACGGATGCAACAGCGAGCCACCGGCTTCCGCTGATGTTCGCCTGGGCGGCACCACCGGGGCAACACAGGTAGGAGCAACAAAATATGATCTCCAGTAAAAGATCTCACCGGAGCGCCCGGCGTCATCTGTCGACCTCGGCACGTTCCGGGCCTCCTCGCGAGACCCCACCCAAGCCCGCGCCCACCCCGCCTCCGACCTGGCGCCGCTGGCTGCTGCCCATCGGCATCATCATCACCGTGGCTCTGTTGTTCGCCCCCACCATGTTCTCGAAGCAGGCGACCGCCTACAGCTTCACCCAGCTCACCCAGCAGGTGGACGCCGGTGCGGTACGCAACGTCACGATCAACGACAAGGGTGCGGTCACCGGTTCCCTCAAGGACGGCACCGGGTTCACCTCGCAGGTCCCGACCGCGCTCGATACCCAGGGAGTCCTCAACCAGCTGCAGGTCAAGAACGTCGACGTCAAGGCAACCCGCTCCGGCACGTCCTTCCTGTCGATCCTGCTCAGCTTCCTGCCGCTCCTTCTGCTGGTGGCGTTCTTCCTCTGGACCGGCAGAGCCGCGCAACGGTCGCTGGCGGGCGGGCTCGGCGGCATCGGTCGATCCCGAACGAAGATCATCGATGCCGAACGTCCGACCACCCGATTCGCCGACGTGGCCGGCTACGAGGGTGCGAAACAGGAGGTCAGCGAGGTCATCGACTTCCTGCGTAATCCCGAGCGGTACCGGCAGGCCGGGGCGAAGGGTCCGGGCGGGGTGCTCATGGTCGGGCCGCCCGGCACCGGCAAGACGCTGCTCGCCCGGGCGGTCGCAGGTGAGGCCGAGGTGCCCTTCCTGTCGGTGAGCGGCTCCGGGTTCGTCGAGATGTTCGTCGGGGTCGGTGCCTCCCGGGTCCGGGACCTGTTCAACGAGGCACGCAAGCGGGCCCCGTCCATCATTTTCATCGATGAGATCGACGCGATCGGGGGCAAGCGAGGCTCAGGGCTCATCGGCGGCGGTCACGATGAACGTGAGCAGACCCTCAACCAACTGCTGGCGGAGATGGACGGGTTCGATCCGGCCGAGGGCGTAGTCGTCCTCGCCGCGACCAACCGGCCCGAGACCCTCGACCCGGCGCTGCTGCGGCCCG
Organism: Protofrankia sp. Cr2; assembly: GCF_963555885.1. Classification (NCBI taxonomy): domain Bacteria; kingdom Bacillati; phylum Actinomycetota; class Actinomycetes; order Frankiales; family Frankiaceae; genus Protofrankia; species Protofrankia sp. Cr2. Next base: position 25,737 of record NZ_CAUVXG010000009.1, on the reverse strand, counting down.
GACGGTTCGACCGGCAGGTCACCGTGCCGCTACCGGCCCAACGGGAACGGGCGGAGATCCTCAAGGTGCACTGCCAGGGCAAGCGGTTCAGCCCGGAGGTGGACCTGACCGTGGTCGCCCGGGCCACCCCCGGCTTCTCCGGCGCAGATCTGGCCAACCTGGTCAACGAGGCCGCGATCCATGCCGTGCGGGAAAGGCGCAACGTGTTGACCGCGAAGGACTTCGACGCCGCCCGGGACAGGATCATCCTGGGCCGGCGCGACGCCACCAACGTGCTGCTGCCCGAGGAAAAGCAGTCGGTGGCCGTCCACGAGTCCGGGCATGCGCTGGTGGCGGCGCTCTCGCCGCACGCCGACCCAGTGGCGAAGATCACAATCCTGCCGGCCGGGATGGCGCTCGGTGCCACCCAGCAGTTGCCTGAAGACGAACGGCATCTCTACACCGAGAGCTACCTGTATGCCTCGCTCGCCGTGCGGCTCGGCGGGCGGGCCGCGGAGTTGGTCGTCTTCGGCCAGGGTTCGACCGGGGCCGCCAACGACCTGGCCGGCGCCACGACGCTTGCCACCCGGATGGTGCGCGAGTTCGGCCTGTCCCCTGTGCTGGGGCCGGTGGGTTACGCCTCGGGCAACCCCCAGTACCTCGGCGGCGAGGAGTTGGTCTCCAGACCGTACTCGGAGGAGACCCAGCGGATCGTCGACTCGGAAGTGGCCAGGCTCCTGCGGGAGGCCGAGGAGCACGCCATGACACTGCTGCGAGCCCACCGCGGCGCGCTGGACGCGCTCACCGGCATCCTGCTGGAACGCGAGACCGTGGACGGCGGCGTGCTCGACGACGTCCTGCGTGACCACGCCCCGGTGTATGCGGACAGCGCAGCCGACCAGTCCCCGCAGTCCCCGAAGGTTTCCCGGTCGGCGTCGCTGGGCGACGAATGAAGCTGTTGTGAGCGCCGGCACCGGTCCGGTCGGGGTCCGCCGCCACCTGGGTCCGCCGCTACCTGGCCATCGACTGTGACGGGTCGAAGGCGTCGTAGGCTGATTCGCAGGCTCGACGGACCGCGGCGGACAACGCGCGCAGCGTGGTCGACCGCCGGTCGATCTCCTCAGCGGTGACCGCCGCACCGTCGTCGCGTGCCGCGAGATCGATCAGGCTCGCGATCCGCACGGCCTGCGCGAGCAGCGCGTGAGCGGACGGTGGGTAGCCCGGCGCGAGCAGCGGAGTCGGTTCGTCGGTGTGGCGTTCACGGAGCACGGAGAGCACCGCGGGACCGGCCTTCGCCCGGTCGAGGTGGAGCAGCGCGGCGGTTGCGGTCCGGATGGCCTCGTTGAGTTCGTACTCCGCGGCGCGCAGCGGCAAGGGCGGCGGCGGCAGGTGAGCGCCGGTCGCCGAGTGCCAGTGCACCGACTCCAGACCGCCCTCGACCGCCGGACCGTGCGCGGTCACCGAGGGCACCAGGACCAGCAGCGGGGTGGGACCGAGCACGACGATCGCCTCGCCGGCGGCGAGGGCTTCCCGGTTGGTGGCCGGCGGCCCCGGCAGACCGCTGACATCGCCGGGCACGGGCAGAACGAGCCGCAGGCGCCGGGTGCCGACGGTCCGCAACCAACCGAGCCCTAACGCCAGTCCCTGGCCGTCAACGGTGTGCGGAGCGTCAGGCCCGCCGGAGCCCTCCCGGATCTGGGCGATCGCCTCGTCGGTGCTGACGAGCCCAGCGAGCCACGCATTACCCCATCCGGTGAGTGCCCCCGAGCGAGGCGAGGCAGCTTGGCCGCAAATCACGATGCCTACGTTAAGGAATGATGGCCCTGTCCTGCGACGATCCGGGCCAGGATTGCTGGGGGTCACATGCGGTCGACACTTGGCAACGAGCCGGTCGTGGCCGGCATACTCCATCCGTGCCCCGGCGACGACTGCCTGCGCTCGGCCCGGATGCGCTCGGCATGCCGGCGGATGGGCGCGGCCGGACGGGCCAGCAGCCACGGCACGCCCACCTGCGCCATCCAACGGGCGTGCGCAAGGCGGGTTGGCGCCGCGGTCGGCGGTCCCATCTTCGGCAGCGCCAGCAGCGGAATGCCGGCTTCGCGCAGAGCCTCGGCGAAGGCACGGGCGATGAGCTGGTGGCCGCGAGGCCCCGGATGAACCCGGTCCACATCGAAAGTCGAAAGCTGATAGATCTCGGGATGACGCGCCAGATCGACCACCAGCACACCGGGATCTGCCGCGGCCGCGGCGTCGACGGCCGCGTTGAGCTGGCCGACCCGGGTTGTGACCAGACGCCGGGCCGGGCCGGGTAGCCGCAGCAGGCGTCCCGGGTCGTGCAACCGTGCCATCAGTACCCAGATGCCGTCCGCCCGCAGGTCCCGGACGCCCCACACGAGGTTGTGCCGCAGGCGCAGCGGATCGAACCCCGGAGACATGATGTCGTTCATTCCCGCAATCATGCTCACGATCTGCGGGCGCAGCGTGCGGGCGACGGGGATCTGGGCGCCACGGACGTCCTTGGTGGTCGCACCGGTGGTCGCGAGGTTCGCGAACCGCATCCGGTCGGCCGGGGCCAGGGATGCCGCCAGGGTGGCGGCCCAGCCCCGGCCGGCGAGTGCCCGGTCAGCATGTGCCCTGCGGTACCGGCCCATGCTGACACCGTCACCGAGCCCAGCCGTGATGCTGTCGCCGAGCGCGACGAAACAGATCCCGTTCACCGTGACGTCAGGCCGCTCGCGTCGCGCCACCACGATGGTCACCGGCACCGCGATAGTCACCGGCACCGCCGAATGCGTCATGAACGGACATCGAGGACAGGCCGTGGGCTGCGAGGAAACCGTCGATGGTGACGCTCCACGGGAACTGCTCAGCGCGAGCCCGGGCCGCTCGCCGACGGGTGGGCGCATCGATGGCGACCAATTCCTCCACGCCGTCCGCGAAGGTCCAGCCGCTGCCCGCCGCGACGATCCCGCTGCCCGGCGTGACGAGTTCCGCCAGAGCACTGCTGTGATGGACGACCACCGGGGTGCCGCTCGCCATGGCCTCCAGTGCAGCCAGGCCGAAGGTCTCCACCGGCCCTGGAGCAAGGACCGCGTCCGCAGAGGCCAGTAGAGTGGCCAGACGGTCCCGATCTGCGACATGACCGAGGAAGATGACCGGAAGACCGCCCGCGCGCCGGGTCAGGCGCCCCCTGCTCGGACCGTCACCAGCGATGACCAGACGGCTGGGCACCCCGCGGCGGACGAGCTCCGCCAACGCGTCCACAGCCGTGTCCGCCCGCTTTTCCGGCGACAGCCGGCCGACGTTGACCAGGAGAACCTCGCTGTCGCGGGCGAACGCCCGGCGCAGCGCACTGTCGCAACGGTCGGGGCGGAAGCCGTCGAGATCGACGCCCAGAGGGACCTGGCACAGATTGGTCGCGCCGATGCGGACGAACTCGCTCCCGGCCCACGTGGTGGTGGCGACCACCGTGTCGAAGGTCCGCGCGAGCGCGGCATTGGACCGGTCCGCCGCGGAGCGGACCGGCAGCACCCCGCGCAGCGACCGTGGTGTCCACAGATTCAACAGTCGGTCGAGGCGTTCGTGGCTGACGACGAGGGATCGGACACCGGCACGGCTGGCCCAGCGGCCCAGGGGCCGCAGCGACGCCCGGTCGTGCACCTCGATGCGGTCGGGTGCAGCAGCGTCGAGATGCCGGATGACCCGCCACGGGTCGGTCAGGACACGGTAGTCCGTACCGGGCACCAGTGGTGCACGCATGGTAACCACCCTGGCCTCGGGGGTGTAGCGGACGCTGTCGCATTCCCCGGGTAGAACCTGGATGACCTCATGACCGGCCGCCGTATAGCCGGCGGCGAGGTGGCGCATGGTCGTGCGGATACCACCGGACCGCGGCGCGACGAAGTTGGCGGCCTGAACGATTTTCACCGGGTACTCCCGTCCTCGTTGTGGTATGCGCCGTCCCGCGCGCCGTCTCGCATACTGCGGTCGACGGCGGCCCGGTGGAGCTGTGCCCGGCGGGCGAGGACGGTCCGCGAACGCAGGGCGCCGACCCGCGCCTGCGCCACCCCGAAACCGCGGACGTCGTGATAGTGGCCGATGAGCTCGTCCCCGATCGCGCTCCACCCACAGCCGGCGACCGAGCGCCGGGCGGCGGCACCCATTGCTATCCGACGCTCACCATCGGCAACGAGCATGGCGACCTGATCGGCCAACGCCGATGGGGAGTCCGGTGTGAAGTGCAAGCCTGTGTGGCCGTCATCGACCACGTCGAGTAGGCCGCCGGCGGCCGGAGCGACCACCGGGACGCCACTGGCCTTAGCCTCCTGGGCGGCCTGGCAGAACGTCTCATGGGCACCGGTGTGGACGAACATGTCGAGACTCGCCACGATCGCGGACAGCTCCCGGCCGGACTGGAATCCGAGAAAGGTCGCCCGGGGCAGTTGGCGTTCGAGCGTCGGCCGCATCGGCCCGTCACCGACGATGACCAGCCGAACCCCGGGGAAATCCTGCACCGCGCCGAGCAGATGCACCCGCTTCTCCCGGGCGAGCCGACCGACGTAGCCGATCAGTAGCTCACCATCCGGGGCGAGCCGGTGGTGCAGGGCGGCGTCCCGATGGCACGGGTTGAACCGGTCCAGATCGACCCCACGTGCCCAGCGGGCGATCCGGTGGACGCCCTGGCTCAGCAGCATGTCGACGGCCGGCCACGACGGCGCGAGCGTCCGCCCGGCCAGTCGGTGGACGGTCGCCACCCATCGCCAGATGGTGCGTTCGGCCTGGCCCAGCCCGTATCGGGCGGCGAAGCCGGCGAAGTCGGTCTGATAGACGGCGACGCTTGGCAGCCCCAGCCGCCAGGCTGCGAAAGCGGACTGCGCGCCCAGCCCCGCCGGTGCGGCCAGGTGCACGACATCGGGTCGGAATTCCGCCAGGACGCCGACCAACCGGGGCCACGGAGTGGCGACCCGGAAAGTCGGATACCCTGGCATCGGGACAGAGGGTGCACGCAGTACCCGGGCCCCGGCGTAAACGTCGGGGTCGGCAGCTGGTACCTGATTTCCCGCAGCGGGGGCGATGACGAGCGCTTCGTGCCCGCGATCCCGCAGATGTTCAAGCACGCGGCAGACCGAATTCGTCACCCCGTCCACGTGCGGCAGGAACGACTCGGTGATCACTGCTACGCGCACGACACCAGGCTCCCAAGCTACGGGGATCGATCGCGGACGTCCGCTCGTCCGCGGCGTGAACATTGTGGCACAACTTGATGTTACTAATCGCGGCATAGCGTGAGTAGGCAATCGTTCGTGGAGGCCGAAAACCGTGCGTGGAACAGTCCGGCAAGGCGAGGACGACCGAGGCGAAGACCAGCGCGGGGAGAACCGGCTGATCGCGGATCTCGTGGCGGCGCTCGGCGCCGACCACGTCCTGGTCGACCGCGATCTCACCGCCGGTTACGAAACCGACTGGACCGGTGCCTTCACCGGCCGCGCCGCCGCCGTGGCCCGCCCCGCCTCGACCGGTGAGGTAGCCGCCGTCCTGCGCGTCTGCGCCGCCCACGGCCGGCCCGTCGTACCGCAGGGCGGCAACACCGGCCTGGTCGGCGGGTCGGTACCGGCCGGAGCCGCCACCGGCGCGGTCGTGCTCAGCCTGCGCCGACTCACCGCGATCGACCCGGTCGACACGGCCGCGGGCCTGGTCACCGCCGCGGCGGGCGCGACCCTCGCCGATGTCCAGACCCACCTACGCACAGCCGGCTACACCATCGGTGTCGACCTCGCCGCCCGCGACTCGGCAACCCTGGGTGGAATCGCCGCGACCAACGCCGGCGGCGAGCGGGTACTCCGACACGGCATGACCCGCAGCCAGATAGCGGGGTTAGAAGCCGTCCTCGCCGACGGCCGGCTGGTACGGCGGCTGTCGGGCCTACCCAAGGACAACGTCGGCTACGACCTGCCGGCGCTGCTCGTCGGCAGCGAAGGCACCCTGGGCGTCATCACCAGGGTGCAGCTGCGCCTGATCGGGCTGCCCCGCGCGCGGACCGCCGCACTGATCGCCATGGCGGACCTCACCGCCGCCGTCAACCTCGTCGCGCTGCTCCGGGCCACGGTCGGGTCCCTGGACGCCGTCGAGCTGATGTTCGACGACGGCATCACGCTGGTCTGCGACCATCAGGGCCTGCCGACACCGTTTCCCGGCCGGATCTCCCCGGTGCACAACACTCCCTACCTGCTGGTGGAATGTGTGGGGCGCACCGATCCCGCCGACGAGCTCGCCACCGTGCTCGAGACCGCCGCAGGCGTCCTCCACGTCGCCGTCGCCACCACAGCCATGGACCGCCGGCGGCTGTGGACCTACCGCGACGGCCACACCGCGGCCGTGAACGCCCTCGGCGTCCCGGTCAAGCTCGATGTGGCCGTCCCCCTCACCCGGATCACCGCCTTCGTCGACGATCTCCCGGCACTTGTCCGAGCTGTGACGCCGTCGGCCCGGCTACACCTGTGGGGTCACCTGGCCGAAGCGAACCTCCACGTCAACATCACCGGACCCGACCGCGACGACACCCGCAGCCGAGAAACGCTCGCCGGGGCGATCCTCACCCGGGCCGCGGCCGACGGCGGCAGCATCGGCGCCGAACACGGCGTGGGACGCGCCAAAATGCCCTGGATAGGCATGTCCCGATCACCTGACGAACTCGCCGTGATGACCGCGGTCAAGCATGCCCTGGACCCCGCAGGCCTGCTCAACCCCGGCGTCCTCGTCCCGCCCTACGGCATCGGCCGCGCCGCGGACCCGGCGCTACCCTGAGAACATGACGATCACACCCCACGACGAGGAAGGGACAGACGTCGAACAAACAGCCGGCTCACCCGCCACGATGAAGCACCGCTTCTCCTTCATCGGAATCATGGACGCAGAACCGAACCTGGCCGAGCGTTCCGCCCGGATCCTCCGCGAGGAGCTCGGAAACCCCACCAAATAATCATCGTTGACACCGACGTGTCACCCCGACATGTCGCCACAGGTCAGCGACACCCGTGAATGGACACCTACTCGCCGGCTATTGTTCGGCGAGGTGGGAAAGCGCGGTGTTCTGATCGCGCCAGGGTAGGTCGTGTGTGGCGAGACGTTCGAGGGTCGGTAGGTCGATGCGTCGTGCTCCGACTGATTCGGTGAGAACGGTGGATGCCTGGATGTTCGCGGCCACGCCCAGGTAGAGCAGCATCGCGGAGACGAATATTCCGGCGGTCCACCACGGGCTTGCCATCACCGCAAGAGTTCCGATCAGGAAGGTGACGGGGAGCACCAGGCCCATCCGGAGTTCGTATTCCGCCCGGTAGCGGTCGTAGGCGGCATAGATGTCGGCTTCACGGCCCACGATCCGGACGGGGGTACGCAGGAGATCGAGCCGGCATTCTTCCTGGGGGTCAGCGGTGTCGAGCAGCGCGTCGAGGAGACGGGCACGCACCGCCGGGGTGGTGCGGGCCTGTTCGATGACGATATCCGGATCCGCCTCGAAGCCCGCGGCGAGGGTGGTGCCGTGTGCGCCGGCGGCAACCTGGACGGCGTGGAGCCGTCGCGCTGTTTCCGCGCGGATGACGCCGTCGGCGAGAAAACGTTCGTCTATGCGCAGGTAGACCAGCGATATGATCGTGGCGCGGACGCGTTGCCATTGGGCGCGGGGCATGAATCGACGCAGACGGGTGGCGGCGAGGAGATTCCCGAGCCGGTTGATCAGCGGGTTGGCGGCAATGGAAACCACGCCAACCAGGTACGCGGCAAAGGTGACCGCTGCCGTGACGGCGGCCCGCCCGGCGGCATTGCCGAGTGCGACGACGTCGTGAACGACGCCGGTCGGATGCGCCGAGGGCTCAAGGTGCGGTGCGAAGACGAGCCACAGACCGAACAGCCACAGGTAGCCCGCGGCGACCGGTGCGCGTAGGTCTCGCAGACCGGGCAGCAGCGCAGCGAGCACGGTGTGACCGTAACTGGCCGATGCTGTGCGGGTATGTGCCGGGTCGGGTGTGTAATACCGGTGGGACGGTCACGGCTCACGCCAGGTGACGGGGGGTGCCGGTTATGGCTGCGGTCGTGTTCGTGCACGGGATCGGGCAGCAGCAGCGGGGGCCTGCGACGCTGGCTGGCCCGTGGCAGGCCGCGCTCGCCGACGGCGTGTGGAAGGCCGGCCATGGCAGCCTCGCGGCCCGACTCCGCCAACCGCCCGGAACCGCCGGGGCGCTCGACGTCGAGATGGCCTTCTACGCCGACCTGTTCGATCCGCCGGATCGGCAGGGCCGGTCGACCGACCTGGGTGACCTCGACCCGTCCGAGGTGGCGGCGCTCGAAGAGCTGGCCGGGGTCCTGCTCCGCCGGGCCGCCGGCGCGGCCCCCACCCGAAGCAACATCGCCCACTGGACCGGGCGGGCCGGGGAAGTTCCTCCCGACGGTCAGCAAGATTAACCAGGGCGGGATGCGACGAGCCGTGGCGACAGTGGGTCAGTTGAGACGCGGGCAGAAGTGCCCGGTCGGACCATCCGGACGTCCGCACAGCACGCACGGAGGTCTACCGGCCGCGACAATACTGCGCGCCCGCTCCACGAACGCCTTGGTCTGGTCGAGGGACAGGGAGACCTGGAGGGTGTCGAGCGAGGTCTCGTCATCGGGGCCCCCGGCCGCCACCCCGCCACGAGCCCGGCCCGCGGCCTCGACCAGCACCCGCTTACCGTCCCAGGACACCGTGAGCTTGCCGAGGTGGAAGTCCTCCTCGAAGGGGGCATCCAGCGGCGCAAGGTCAACGAAGACATCCCGCGCCTCGGGTACGGCCACGCCCCCGGTGCGGCTAAGCTGGCCGAGGAGCGTTGTCAGCCCTTCGGTGAGCGCGTTGACCTCGATCTTCTCCAGGCCGACGGTGACAACCTGTCCTTGCGCGCTGGCCTGAAGGTAGAAGTCACGTTCGCCGGGCTGACCGACGGTTCCGACCACGAAACGGTCTGGCGAGTCGAACACGTGCCGCTGCTGCTGGTACACCTCGTCCCTCCCTAGACTCCCCAACGGCCTCCGGCTGCGCGAAAAACCACGATCGCGCAGCCTTTGGCCCCGGACTCCCCTACGGCCTCTTGCCCACGCCTGCGTTCCTACGTCAGTCAACGTCGTATCCCCCGGGGTTCCTCCCTGGCAACGTCAGTGATGTTGAGGTTGGCGGTGGCGTTGCGGGTAGGCTCCTCATCCGCCGGGGTGCCGGCAGCGGCCGGACGGCGAGCCCGCCCGGCGCAACACCACAACGGACACACGTCGTGGCTCGGCCCCAACTCACTGAGTGCCCGTCGCGGCACGTCGCCGTACCTGCGCTCGTCCAGCAGTTCGCGAACCATGGCAACAAAACGGGGGTCGGTCCCCACCGTTGCCGCCCGGCGAAACGTCAGACCTGCTGTACCGGCCCGCGCGGCCGCCTCCACATCGAGATCGTAAACGACCTCCATGTGGTCACTGACAAAACCAATCGGTACCACCACAACCGCGGTCATGGTACCAGTGGCGCTGAGCGCCGCGAGATGGTCACCGATGTCCGGGACGAGCCAGGGGACGTCTGGCGACCCGCTGCGGCTGACATAGGCGAGGTCGTAACGGTGGCGGCGCCCGGTCCGGGATGCGACCCGGTCGGCGACCGCACGGGCCGCGGCCGCGAACTGCCGGGGGTAGGCGTCACCGCTCGGGCCGCTGGTTTCGGCCTGCGCAGTGGGAATCGAGTGGGCGACGAAGACCAGCCGCGTGCTGTCCGACGAGGACGCCGGAACCGTTGCCAACGCGTCGACCACATGGTCGACCATGGGCAGGACAAAGCCGGGATGGTCGAAGTAGTGCCTCAGCTTGATCAGTTCCGGCACGCCGGGACCGACCGTGGCCCGCGCGTCCGCGAGATTTTCGCGGTACTGGCGGCAACCGGAATAGGAGGCGAAGGCGGACGTGACAAAGCAGGCCGCCCGCCCGATGCCGTCGCGGCGCATCTCCGCGAGGGTGTCGGCGAGAAACGGCGACCAGTTGCGGTTGCCCCAGTACACGGGCAACGGTGCGAGTTCGGCTTTCAGCGCGGCCAGTAAGGCGCGGTTCTGGTCGTTGATCGGGCTGCGGCCGCCGAAGCGGTGATAGTGCTCGGCAACCTCGCCCAACCGTTGATCCGGGATGCCGCGCCCGCGGGTGACGGTGCGCAGGAACGGCATGACGTCCTCAGGTGCCTGCGGGCCGCCGAAGGAGACCAGCAGCAACGCGTCGACCCCGACCGGAGCAGCCGGCCCAGGGCCGGTTCCGATATGATCAGCTGTAGTCCTCCTGGCGCCCGACACGCCTCGATCGTCCCCCGCGCACGGTGCGCACCGCATCCCGGGGGGTCGGCTGCAGGCGCTGACGACCCTCCTAATGCCCCATTCCGAGCCCGCCGTCGACCGGGATCAGCGCCCCGGTGATGTAGGACGCCGCCGGCGAGGCCAGGAACGCCACGAGTGCGGCCACATCCTCAGGCTCACCCATGCGCCGGGCCGGCACCTGAGAGACGAGGTTGTCGCGCTGGGCGTCGGTGAGTGCATCGGTCATGTCCGTGCGGATCGGGCCGGGCGCCACGATGTTCGCGGTGATGCCGCGCGGTGCGAGCTCACGGGCCAGCGAACGGGCCAAGCCGATCAGGCCGGCCTTGGACGCGGCATAGTTCGCCTGCCCGGCGGCACCGCTGGTCGCCGACACCGACGAAATGAAGATCAGACGTCCGCGCCGCATCCGCAGCATCGGCCGGGCGGCCCGTTTGGCCACCCGATACGCGCCGAGCAGGTTGGTGTCGACGACCTCCTGGAACACGTCCTCGCTCATGGTCAACAGGAGGGTGTCCCGGGTGATCCCGGCGTTGGACACCAGCACCTCGACCGGCCCGAGCTCGGCTTCGACCTCAGCGAACGCCTTGTCGACCCCCTCCGCGCTGGTGACGTCGAGCCGGACACCGAACATCCCGTCGGGGGCGCCTCCCCCACGGCTTGCCACGGCCACCCGGTCGCCCGCCGCGGCCAGCGCCGCCGCACACGCGGCGCCGATCCCTCGATTACCCCCAGTTACAAGTGCCACACGCCCCTGAGCCTCCGCCATAGGTCGGATGGTAACCGTCAGATGGCGCAACCAGTGGTCTCACCGTCCGCGACACACCGAACCCCCGCCATGATGGCTGCTTCGCGAGACGATGCGGGGGTGCGCCTGACCATCAAAGTCCGCCCCGGATCGGCCCGGACCTCGGTCGGCGGCGTCCAGGAACTGGCGACCGCTGGTGAGCCCACCGGCGCCGGTGCTGGGCTGGCGCTGATCGTCCACGTCACCGCCCCCGCTGTGGACGGCCGGGCAACCGAAGCTGCGCTGCGGGCGCTCGCGACCGCCTTTGGTGTACACCGCCGCGAGGTCGTGCTGGTCACAGGCGCCACAAGCCGCATGAAGATCGTCGAAATCGGCGGGCTACCCGAGCCCGAACTACGCGGCCGACTCGCCGAGCTCGGCGTCGGGCCCGACAGGCCGCCGGACCGACCAGGCGCATCAGTCCGCACGCGCACCAGTTCCCGGAAGGATCAGTCCCCGAGGTAGGGCTGAGCGAGCTTCGCACCCATCCCGCCATCGACCGGCAACGCGATACCGGTGACACACGCCGAGGCATCCGATGCCAACCAGAGCACCGCTTCGGCGACGTCATGCGCGGTCACCGTACGGCCGAGCGGGATCTGCCGCTTGTAGGCGGCGAGTCGTTCCTCGCCTCCGACCCGCGAGGTGAACCTCGCGCTTTCGACGGATCCCGGTACGACGGCGTTCACCCGGATCCCCTTCGGCCCGTACTCGACGGCGGCCGAACGGACCAGCTGCAGGAGCCCCGCCTTGGCGGACCCGTACGGGGCGACGCCGGGAACGGCAGCCAGACCCGCGACGGATGCCGTGCAGATGATCGAACCCCGGCCGGCGGGAACCATGGCCCGCAGCGCCGCACGCAAAAAGAAGAAGCTGGCGCTGAGGTTGAGCGCGAGGTCCGCCTGCCAACCGTCGTCCTCGATGGATACCAGCGGCCCCTGAGCCAGCCCGGCGCCGGCGTTACTGTGCAGGATGTCGAGCCGTCCCCAGGTAGCCACGACATCGGCGACGAGCTGGTCGACAAACGCCGACAGGGTGACGTCACCGGCGTACTCCTCGGCGCTACCGCCCTCGGAACTCACCTGAGCGACCGTTTCCTTCGCCCGCTCGGGCACAAGATCATTGACCACCACATGAGCGCCGTGGGCGGCGAGCAGGCGAGCGGTCGCCCGTCCGATACCGGATCCGGCGCCGGTGACGATCGCTAAGCGGTTGTCCAGGCTGCCGGTCAAGCGGTCCACCTCCGAATGGTCGACGCATCATCAAGCAGGCAGATAAGTTAAATCTAACAAAATAAACTCGACATGGAATGGAGAACGGCGATGGCGGAGACGCTCGTCGGCCGCAAGGCCCTGATCACCGGCGCCGGGCAGGGGGTCGGCCGTGGCATCGCCCTGGCCATCGCCGCGCAGGGCGGCGCTGTCGCCCTCGTCGGGCGGACCGAGTCGAAACTGATCGAGGTCGCCAAGGAAATCGGTGAACTCGGCGGCCAGGCGCTGACCATTTCCGCCGACGTGACCCGGCCCGAGGACATCGCCAGGAGCGTGACCGCGACGGTCGACGGGCTCGGCGGTCTGGATATTCTCGTCAACAACGCCCAGCAGACCGCACTCGGCTCCATCCTCGACGTCGAGGAGTCCGCTCTCCAGGCATGCTGGGAATCCGGGACACTCGCCGCCTTCCGACTGATGCGCGCGTCCTATCCGTATCTGCGCGACGGCGGCGTTGTGATCAACCTGGGCAGCTCGACCTCGGTGAATCCGATGCCGGTCGGCCGGGGTGTCTACGCGTCGGTCAAGGCCGCGACCCAGACGCTTAGCCGGGTGGCGGCCGCGGAGTGGGGCAAGGACGGAATCCGGGTTCTCACCGTGCTGCCAGCGTCCACCAGCCCCGCCGCGGATGCGTGGGCGCAGGCGCAACCCGAGGAGTACGCCCGGAGTCTGAGCAACATCCCGCTGGGCCGGTTGGGCGACCCGCGCCACGACATCGGCGACGTGGTCGCATTTCTGTGCAGCGACGCCGCCAGCTACATGACCGGTACGACGATCGCGCTCGACGGCGGCCAGGCGTTCCTGCGCTGACCGAGCCGGGTCGTCCGCCAGCCGGGTCGTCCGCCAGCCGGTTCCCGGCGGACGACCACCGCGATGCCGCACGTACGGATCACGGATGGATCACGGACGGATCACGTGCCGATCGCGTGCACACCGCCGTCCACATGAATGATCTCTCCGGTGGTGGCGGGGAACCAGTCCGACAGCAGCGCCACGCAGGCCTGGGCCGCGGGGCCGGTGTCATGGATGTTCCAGCCGAGCGGCGCACGTTCGTCCCAGACAGCCTCGAACCGCTCGAAGCCGGGGATGCTCTTGGCTGCCATCGTGCGCAGCGGCCCCGCCGCAACCAGGTTGACCCGGACGCCCCGAGGTCCGAGATCACGGGCGAGATAGCGGGTCGCGGACTCCAGGCCGGCCTTGGCCACACCCATCCAGTCATAGGACGGCCATGCCACCGCCGCGTCGAAGTCCAGCCCGACGACCGAGACCCGCTCGCCGAACAACGGCAGGGTCGCCCGGCACAGCGCGGCCAACGACCAGGTCGAGACCTGCACCGCGGTGGCGACCTCGGCCCACGGTGCCTCCACGAACGGCTTGCCGCCCAGCACGGATTCGGGCGCGAAACCGATCGCGTGCAGGACACCGTCCAACCCGTCGGTGTGCTCAAGGATCCGGTCGGACAACGCGCTCAGGTGCTCTTCGTCGGTCACGTCCAACTCGATGACGGGAGCCTCGTCGGGGAGCCGCTTGGCGATCCGGCGGGTCAGCGACAGCCCGCGGCCAAATCCGGTCAGCACCACCGTCGCGCCCTGTTCCTGAGCGATCCGGGCGACGCCGAACGCGATGGATGCGTCGGTCAGGACGCCGGTGACGAGGATGCGCTTGCCTGCAAGGAGTCCACTCACAGCCGGCATCCTGCCAAACATCACCAGGTGCTGGCGAGACGCCGCACCGACAAATTCACCCGCCGCGAACCGTGGCTCTCCCACGACCGACAAGCCTCATGATGATCGTTGCGAGGACGCTGGCCGCCACGGACGCGACGAGCACCGCGGTGGCGGCCCGCTGCTGGGCGCCGAAGTCGTCGAGGGCAAGCCGTGACATCAGCAGACTGACGGTGAACCCGATACCGGCCAGCACGGCGATCGGGGTCACCCCGCGCCAGCCGAGCCCGGCGGGCAGCCGCGCCGGGCCGACCCGCACCGCGAGCCACGCACCGCCGAGAACACCGATCACCTTGCCGACGACGAGCCCGGCGATGATTCCCTGGGAGACGGGGTCCTCGAACACGGCACGCAGCGCCGTCACCGTGATCGGCACCCCGGCCTCGGCGAGCGCGAACAGCGGCACGACCAGTCCGGCCGAGAGCGGATGCAGTCTGTGCTCAACGCGCACGGCGGGTGGGATGTCCTCGCCGGGGTCGGCGCGCACCCGGGTGAGCAGCGCCAGGGCGATACCGGCGACGGTCGCGTGTATTCCGGAGGCGTGTACGCATATCCACACACCCAGGGCCAATGGGACGTAGAGCAGCGGCGAGGTCCACCGCCGCCGCTGGGCGAACGCATAGCCGCCCAGCAGGAGCACGGCCGCGCCCAGCCAGACCGGTTCGAGCCCGCTGGTGAACAGGACGGCTATCAGGATGATGGCGCCGATGTCGTCGACGACCGCCAGGCTCAGCAACAGCACCCGCATCGAGGTGGGCAGATTCGTCCCGACCAGGGCCAGCACACCGAGTGCGAAGGCGATGTCGGTGGCCACCGGGATCGCCCAGCCGTTCGACGCCCCCGGCGCACCCCGGGCGACCGCCAGGAACACCAGAGCCGGGACGACCATCCCGCCGAGCGCCGCGACCACCGGCAGCACAGCGGCGCGGGCATCGGAGAGCTCCCCGACGACGAGTTCCCGTTTGAGCTCAAGGCCCGCGACGAAGAAGAACACCGCGAGCAGGCCGTCGGCCACCCACGCCCCGGCGCTCAGATGGTTCAGATGCAACCAGGACGGGCCGAAGCCCAGCTGGGCATCCCAGACCTCCCGGTACGTGCCGCCGGCCACGTTCGCCCACACCAGGGCGATCAGGGTGGCTCCCAGCAGCAGGAAGCCACCGGTGGTCTCCTGGCGGAGGAACTCGGCGAACTCCTCACGGCTCGACAGAACCTGTGGGAAGCGGGAATGTGTGGTCACTCGCGTACGTGCCACGGGTGTCCTTCCGGGAACGTCGGCATCGGCCGCCGACCAGACTTCCCGGCACACCTGTAGGTAGCTGAGCTGGGAGTCATTGTGACACGGTTGACCGCGCATTTTCTGCCAGTCAGCTGCGGCGCCCACGAGGTTCCGCCACGACGCGCGGCCGTGAACGGCGCACCACCGCGCGGGTGACCGGCTCGACCACCCGCGCGGCCAGCGGGCCCACGATCGCCATGATCAGTACATAGCAGGCCGCGAACGGACCAAGTCGCGGCTCGATCCCGGCGCTGATCGCCAGACCCGCTATGACGATCGAGAACTCGCCCCGCGCCACCAGCGCAGTCCCGGCCCGCAACCGTCCCATCGGCCCGATCCCGGCGCGGCGCGCCGCCCACCATCCGGTGAGGATCTTTGTCCCGACCCCGGCGACCGCCAGCAGGGACGCGGCGAGGAGCACCGGGGGAAGCTCGGCCGGGGAGGTCTCCAGCCCGAAGAAGACGAAGAAGACCGCGGCGAACAGGTCCCGCAGGGGGCTGAGTACCTCCCGCGCACCCTCGGCCACCGGCCCGGACACGGCTATGCCGACCAGGAACGCGCCGACCGCCGCGGACACCTGGAGCTTCTGGGCGGCCCCGGCCACCAGCAGGGCGAGCCCCAGCACCCGTAGCAGCAGGACCTCGTTGTTACGGTCGGTCCTGGGGTCGTAGACGATGCGGCTGACCGTGTCGCCGAAGCCCAGCGCGAGCACGAACACGGCAACCAGTGCGCCGAGGGCGACAGCGAGGGTGAGCCCGCCCCGGACGAGTGTCTGATGGGCCAACACCGCGGTGAGAACGGGCAGGTACACCGCCATCGCCAGGTCCTCCAGGACGAGCACCGACAGCACCACGGGTGTCTCGCGGTTACCGACCCGTCCCAGGTCAGCAAGGACTTTCGCGATGATCCCGGACGATGAGACGGCGGTGACCCCGCCGAGGACCAGCGCGGCCAGCGGGCCCCAGCCGAGCAGGAAGGCGGCGGCCACTCCAGGCACTGCGTTGAGCGTCAGGTCGACCGCGCCCGCGGGGGCGTGTTGACGCAGGCCGGCGAGCAGCTCCCGCGCCGTGTACTCCAGGCCGAGGGTCAACAGCAGGAGGACGACCCCGATCTCGGCGCCGAGCTCGATGAACTCCTCGCTGGCGTGCAGCGCGAGCAGTCCACCACGTCCGAAGGCAAGCCCACCCAGGAGGAAGAACGGGATCGGAGAGATCCCAATGATGTTGGCGATGTGCCCGAGCACACCGAGGGTGAATAGGACCGCCCCGAGCTCGAGGAGCGTCGTGGCGGTGTCCATCGCAGCCGCGGTACCCGGGATCTCAGCCGCCGCGGAGCAGCTCGGCCAGCACGCCGCTCTCCTCCGCGGTCAGCATGATCGCCTCGCGGCAGGTGTCCGGGTCGTCCGCGTCATAGATCACCAGCTCCTGCCGGCCGCCATGGTGCGAGACCACGCCGACGCGGCGGCCGCCACGGGTCTGGAAGTCGTGCCGCATCCCGATACCCGGCAGCGACGTCTCCTCGATGTTCACCGCTCCTCGATGTTCGCTGCCAGCCCCACCGCCGCGCCCGGCCCGGGGCGTCCTCGGTCACGGTCAACGATCGCACGTTCCGTTCGCTGGGTACCGTGGCGACGCTGGGTACTGTGGCAACAATGTCCCACCGCAGGTGGCAGTTGGCCGATGGACACGCAGCGGACACGGCGGCGTCTGGTCAACCGGTCCCGCGTGACGATCCGCGGGAAGGCGGTGCCGAATTGCTCAACAGGGGTGCCCGCCTGGTCCGCCGGATCGTGGTGACCACGGTCGGAGTGGCTGTGCTCGGGGTGGGGGTTGCGCTGCTCGCCCTGCCCGGACCGGGATTCCTCATCATCGCGCTGGGGTTCTTCATCCTGAGTCTGGAGTACGCATGGGCCCGCCGCCGGTTCGAACAGGCGCGGCAGAAGGCCGCGGACCTTGCCGACCAGGCAGCGGCGGCGGTGTGGTCATCCGTTTTCACGATCGCGTTCGGGCTTGGCATGGTTGGCGCCGGAATCACGTGGATCGCGGTGAAAACGCTACCTTTCTCCTCACCCTGGACGGGCGGCAGCCTCATCTTCGGCGGCCTGGTGATTCTCGCCACGATGCTGGTCAGTCTGTGGCAGGCCAGGCAGGCCCGCAATGCCGGCCGGCCGACCCCCGGCCGACCCCCGGCTGACGCCGCTGCGCGCCGGTAGTCGTACGCGGAGTAATGCCGCTGCCCAGATCAGGCCGCCGTCCAGGTTTCGCTGTGTTCCCACAGCAGCCGGGCGAGCTCCTCGCTGACGACCCGGCTCGGTTGCCGTTCGCGACAGTTGTCGTAGAAACGGCCGGTCACGCCCGCCAGCTCCGGGGATGTGGCGCAGTAGACCGATGTGCGAGCGCCGTCCTCGGTGGAGCGCATCGGCAGTTTGATGAGCGGCCGGATCGGCCAGGGCACCCGCCGCCAGATGTCGGACGCCACCGCACCAGGGTTCACGGCGTATGTCGTGATGTCACGATCGGCCAACCGACGGCCGAGCTCCTGGGTGAACAGCACGTTGCACAACTTGGACACCGCATATTCGGGAAATCCGGTGATGCTGTGCGTGGGTTTGCGTAGCATTGTGAAGTCGATTCCCTTGGCCCGGTAATGCCCGTCGCTGGAGACGGTGACAACGCGAGCCGGAGCACTGGCGACCAGACAGTCGAGCACGGCGGTGGTGAGCAGGAAATGGCCGAGGTGGTTCACCCCGAAGGCCAGCTCGAAGCCGTCCCGGGTAATGCCCTGATGCCCGGCGACACCAGCGTTGTTGATGAGCCCGTGCAGCGGCTGACCCAGAGCGAGGAACTCCTCGGCACACCGACGCACGGACGCCAGATCGGCGAGGTCCAGGGAAAGGAAGGCGACGGCCGCGTTCCCGGTCGTCCGCACGATGTCGTCGACGGCGGCTCGTCCCTTGGCCTCCGATCGGCAGGCGATGTACAGCCGCCCGCCACGCAGAGCAAGATCACGGGCCGTGGCCAGGCCAATCCCGGTGTTACCGCCGGTCACCAGGAACGTTTGCCCGACAAGATCATTCACGTGACCGATCCGATCATGATCGATACCTCCGTCTACCGCGAAAGCCGAACCTGTCGGCTGTGCACACATACATCAGACGACGCACATACAGCAGGCGACGCCGTCGATCTAGTCGACGATCCACCGGCAGTTCACCAATCCACCGACAGTTGAGGATACCGGCCGATAAGCAACCTCACGGCACATGGACGCCGCGCCACCCGCCGACGGTCGGCCGACACGACTCGTCCACCGGAAACCGCACGTCTGGCGATGGTGCCGTCACCGCCCGCCGTGGGTAGGACGCCAACGCGACATGGTCGACGTGACCGGGGTGACCGGGGTGACCGGGGCGACTCCTGGCAGCCGTGCCGGTCGTGTGGCCGACATCTCCGATGAAAGGAACAAACAGTGGCGGCGACGAGCTGGTTCTTCGAGCCCGGTCACACCGGCGCGCAGTTCAAGGCCAGGCACATGATGGTCACCTACGTGCGAGGGCAGATCAAGAACATTCACGGGTCCATCGACGTTGACCCGGACAAACCCGAGAACGCACGCATCGAGGCGACGCTGGACGCGACCGGGGTGTACACCGGCGAACCCAACCGGGACGCCCACCTGCGCAGTGCCGATTTCTTCGACGTGGAGCACCATCCGACCTGGACGTTCACGGGAACGCGGGTGGCCCAGGTGAGCGCGACGGAGTTCGACGTCACCGGGGAGCTGACCATCCGTGGGACCACCCGCCCGGTGACTCTGGCCGTGACATATCTGGGCCAGTGGGATACGCCCTGGTGGGAGAACGGTCAGAACCTCGGGCCACGGCGACGTGCGGGTTTCGTCGCCGCGACCCGCATCAACCGGCACGACTTCGGCGTGAGCTGGAACGACCTGGTCGACCGTGGCGGTGTCGTCGTCAGCGACATGATCGACGTCACCGTCGACGTCGAGGCCGTCCTGGAAACCACCAAGCCCTCAAATGATCGTATTTCCAGAGAATAAAAATCTTCCTAGCGGACCCGACCGGTTACTACTTGTGAGGACGAAATACGTCGTCCATTTTGTAAACCTGGTCCGACTCCTGATGCCTCGACGGCCAGACACTGATGACATGTTCTTCGACGGGCTCCTTGGGTACATCAAGCCTACGGCCCTCCGCTCGGCCGCGTGTCTGGATCCGAATCCTGTACCAACCTGGCCCAGCATGCGCTATATTCCCGACATCTTGTCGTGGTGAAAATTCTCCATCACACAGGTACGTCTTTCCTTCTGGGCTGTGGTAACTCACCTCTACGATGGCTTCCCAATCATCGAGGGAGAGTAGTGGCTCGTTTTCACACAAGCTAATCATCACGCAGATATTACCAATGTACGTTCCAGCCAAAAAAAAGACGTATCCATCCCCTCCAGTTACAAGCGTGTTACCCCTGATAATCTTATTATGGGCATCGGGAATTGGTGGCAATATACTGCCGTCACGGAGAGCGTACTGTCGATAGTCAACGTGTAGTTTGTATGTCCTCGAATGCATACAGCCGATTATCCACCCACCCTGTATGTCCGCGCACAGCGCCTGTTGCTTCGGTTCTGGCGCAGGGGCATGCCCGACCCGCCACCCAGGACACGACGGGCCGGGCATGACCTACGGCTATTGGATGTTCTGAAGGAACAATGAGGTGCCGCTATCCGTCAGTGCATCATTGACGCCATGACCGTTTGAACCCGCCCGGCTTTCTTGCCGGCCGCCCACCAGATCGGGTACCACATCGAGTCATCCGGATTGTTTCCGCCGGCTCTCCTCGCCGTGCTCAGTGAGCGGGCCGTCGCCGACTATGATCTAAAAGTCCGGCGAGCAGCGCTGCACGCGACCGCGGAGGGTTGGCGGGACCATCCGACCACGCTGCCCTGGCTGCATGACCGGGCAGTCCACGACCGTCACCGCGACGTACGCCGGATGGCTGTCGAAGCGATCGCAACCCACTGGCCGGATGACCCCGCCACCGCGCTCCTGCTGTCGGACCGGGTCGACAACGACGACGACCCCACCGTGCGCGACGCGGCGGCAGACGCACTGCCCTAGCGATCTTCGATCACTAGGCTGCGCGGGGCCGGCTGCCATGCCGGGGTTGTATATGATCAAAGGGAGACCTCGAGGCCGGTGACCGTGACCCGCCCCCGAGGTCTCCGGCACGCCGGGCTCAGGCCTGGAATCGGACGGGCAGACCCGCCAGACCGCGGATGAGGATGTTCGGCTTGTACGGGGGGTAGGCGCTGAGCAGCTCGGCGGATCTGACCCGAGTCACCAGCGCGTCGAGGAAGATTTCCATCTCCAGGAGAGCGAGTGGCGCGCCCAGGCAGTAGTGGTGGCCGAGGCTGAAGGACAGGTGACGCGAGACCGGGCGTTCGCCGTAGAACCGGGTGATGTCAAGCTGATCCGGTTCGTCGTAGGCGTCCGAGTCGCGGTTCGCGCAGGCGATCAGAGCGACCACGCCTTCCCCGGGAGCGAAGGTCCGGCCGCCGATCACGAGCTCCCGCTTGGCGGCACGGGTGTTCATGTGGATGGGCGAGTCGTAACGGAGCAGCTCGTCGACGGCCCTGGGGATCAGCTCCGGCCTCTTGCCCAGCAGGTCGAGCTGGTCGGGGTTGCGCAGCAGGGCAAGGGCACCGTTGCCGACAAGGTTCACGGTCGTCTCGTGACCCGCGATGATCAGGGTGATGCAGGTGCCGAGGACTTCCTCCGCGGTGAGCCTGTCGCCCTGGTCCTCCACCGCGGCCAGCGAACTGATCAGGTCGTCGCCGGGCCGGTGCCGCCGGTCGTCAACAAGTTGACGGAAGTATCCGGCGAACTCGGGCAGCGCCGCGTTGCGGGCGGCCAGCGCCTCGGCGGTCATGTAGACGTCGGGATCGAACGCGCGCGAGAGCGCCTGCGACCACTTCTGCACGAGTGGATGATCTTCGGCGGGCACGCCCAGAATCTCGCAGATCATGGTGAGCGGCAGCGGGTAGGCCATCATCTCGATCAGGTCGAACTCGCCGGCGTCCAGTGCGGCGTCGAAAAGGCTGTCGACCAGTTCGGTGATGCGCGGCCGGAGCTCGGCCACCCGCCGCGCGGTGAATCCCTTGGTGACCAGGCCGCGTAGCCGGGTGTGGTCGGGTGGTTCCATCCACAGGAACGTGTCGGGGAAGGCCGCCGCCGGGATGGTGGGGTGCAGCTGCTCGGCCTCCTTGTCGTGCCCCCAGTCCGCACTCTGCAGGATCTTGACGCAGTCCGTGTAGCGGGTTGCCAGGTGCAACCCGATGGCGGACATGTGGAGCGGTCCGGCGGCTCGTAGCTCCTCGTATCGGGAGTACGGATCGGCGCGGTTCGCCGGATCGAACAGCTCGCCCAACAGGGGCGGTACGACCACGTCGGTCCGCGTGGTTGCCGGGGTGGTTGCCGGGGTGGTTGCCACGTCCATTTCGGCTCCCTCTCACGATTCTTCGGCGCTTCTCCGGTCACCGGTCGTCAGTGTCGAGCGCACCGGCGGATACGCTGACACCCACGTCAGGAACCGAAATCGCCGAACGTGCCAGATCGTCCGGTAAAAAGACATACCAGCAGAGCCGGCTGGCGCCACGGTGAACGGTTCATTTACGCACCGGGGCGAAATTCCAACAGGTTTTCGTCCGACCGTCCAGGCCACCTTCCATCCCATCCCGTCCCATCATTGTGTCCATGAATGGATCTATCGGATGACTCAATAATTAAAAAGCCGGCCAAACAAACGAGAATAAGATCCGAGACGATCGGACCATGCCGGTCACGAACCACATGACAGGCAGCGAACACAGGACGGCGACGGAGGCGTGATGGCGCACGGCAGAACGGTCCGGAAGCCGAACCAGGAATTCACGTCCGACGCTGATGATCCATTCCGGGGCCAGCCCGCGCTGGTTCCCCCGACCGCCGCCGGCCGTGGCCACGCGGTCGTCCTGGGCGCCGGCATCGCCGGGCTGCTCGCCGCCCGGGTGCTCGCGGCAACCTTCGACCGGGTCACCGTGTTCGAGCGGGACGTCCTTGCCGACCCCGAGGCCGACACAAATACAGAGGCAGACCCGCGTCGCGGCGTGCCCCAGGGTCGCCACCTGCACGGCCTCCTCGACCGCGGCCGACAGATCATGGAGGAACTGTTTCCCGGCCTGACCGCCGAACTCGGCGCGAGGGGCGCTCCCACGATCGAGACGCTGGTGGGTTCCCGCTGGTATCTGCGGGGGCTGCGGGTCCACCCGACCGAGACCGGGCTGATCTCGATACTCGCCAGCAGACCGCTGCTGGAGGCCGTCATCCGCAGGAATCTGCATGGGACGGCGGGGGTGGAGTTCGTCCAGCGGGCAGCCGCGACCGAGCTTGTCGCAGCTCCCGGCGCTCCCGGGCACATCATCGGCGTGCGGGTCCTGCGATCGGCCCGAACCGTTGCCGATGGCCCCGGACCGGGACACGGGCCGGGCCCGGTGGCCGGCGAGCGGACGGAGTTCGTCGATGCGGAGTTCGTCGGTGCGGACCTCGTCGTCGACGCGACCGGACGCGGTTCGCGCGGCCCGGACTGGCTCGCCGCCCTCGGGCTGCCCCGGCCGTCGGAGCAGCGGGTCGACGTGGACCTCGGCTATGCGTCGCGGTTCTACCGTCGTAAGCCCGACGACGCCGACGGTCACCGCTCGATCATCATTTCGACGATGCCCGGGTTCCGTGGCGGCGGAGCCGTAGCGCTCGAGGGTGAGCGTTGGCAGATAACGCTTGCCGGGATGCTCGGCGACCATCCGCCGACGGATCCCGACGGTTTCGAGGCGTTCGCCCGGACGCTGCCCGTTCCCGACATCCACGACCTGGTCGCTTCGGCGGAAGCGCTCAGTGACCCAATCCCCCACCGCTTCTCCGGTTCGCTGCGCCGACGCTACGAACGCCTGACGAACCCGCCCGTCGGGTTCGTCGCCATCGGCGACGCGATCTGCAGCTTCAATCCGCTCTACGCCCAGGGGATGACGGTGGCGGCCCAGCAGGCGCTGGCCCTGCGGACCTGTCTGGATGCCGGTGGCCCGGATCTGCCGGCGCGCTTCTACCGGCAGGCCGGCCGCCTCGTGGACGCCGCATGGGAGATGGCAACCGGCGCCGACCTTCGCTATCCCGGCGTGCAGGGGCGACGCGGCCTACGCAGTCGGCTGGTCGGGGCATACGGCGAGCGGGTGCAGATCGCCGCACATCACGATGCCACGGTGGCCGGCGCGCTGATGAACGTGCTGAACCTCGTGGACACTCCCACCGCGCTGCTGCGGCCCGCCGTGGTGGCGGGAGTCGTCCGGTCCGGTCGGGCACGTCCGGCCCTACCCGGGCAGCTGCCACCCGCCACCCGGGCTTGACCGCGGTTGGTCGCCGTCAGGGGTTGGTCGCCGTCAGGGCGCCAGCCGGACGGGAAGGCTCTGCAGGCCACGCACGACCAGGTGTGCCCGGTAGGCGAGCTGGTCTGTGCTCAGAGCGAGATGCGGAGCGCGGCGGATGAGCGCCCGCAGGGCGATCTCCGTCTCGAGGCGGGCGAGCGGCGCGCCGAGACAGTAGTGGATGCCCAGGCCGAAACCGAGGTGCCGAAGGGCCGGGGCCGGCCCGCTGTAACGGGTGACGTCGAACCGGTCGGGATCCCCGAAGGCGTCCGGGTCGCGTTGGGCGGCGGCCAGCAGGGTGACGACGACGTCGCCTGATGTGAAGGTATGCCCAGACACCTCGGTATCGGCCAGCGCAAGGCGTCCGATGAACTGTATGGGTGGGTCGTAGCGCAGCGTCTCGTCGATGACCGCGGGTACCAGATCGAGATCAGCGCGCACGGTCGCGAGCTGGTCGGGATTACGCACCAGTGCCAGCACCGCGTTGCCGATCAGATTGACCGTGGTCTCGTACCCGGCGACCAGCAGTAGCGCACAGAGTTCCAGCAGTTCGGCTTCGGTCAGCCGGTCACCCTGTTCGCGCACCGCCACAAGGCTGCTGAGCAGATCATCCGTGGGCCGGCTCCGCCGGTCCGTGATCAGATCCGTGAAGTACGCGTCGAACTCCCGGGTGGCGTCGACGCGCAGGGCCAGTTCGGCGGGTGTGAGCAGGTAGTCTGGATCAAGCCCACGGGTCAGCGCGGCCGCCCAGCCCCGGAACGTCTCCTCGTCCCGCGCAGGCACACCCAGCAGCTCGCAGATGAGCCGCAGCGGGAGCGGGCGGGCGAGCGCGTCGATCAGATCCACCTCGCCCGCGACCTGCGCGGCATCGACCAGGGAATCGACGAGGGCGGTGATCCGGGGCCGTAGACCGGAGATGACCCGGGGGGTGAAAGCCTTGCTGACCAGTCCGCGCAGCCGGGTGTGATTGGGCGGATTCATCCGCAGAAACGAGCGGAGCCCGCCGTCGAGCGCGTCACTCGGGCGCCACGCATTGGTTCCTTCTTCGCTGCGGCCCCACGCCGCGCCCTGGAGAACGGCCACACAGTCCTGATAGCGCGTGAGGATCGTGACCTGCTGCGCACCCAACGGCAGGCGGTAGAACGGATCGGCCTCGCGCAGGGCGCGGTAGCTCGGGTAAGGATCGGCGCGCCGTGCCGGTGCCGGGTCGAACGCGCCGAAAGCCGGCGGTATGGCGGGAGCAACCACACTCGATATCGAAGCAGAGTTCACGACCAGCCCTTCCTTCGCACGATCATCCGGTATGTGACGGCGCAGGCCGGCCAGGCCCGTGCCAGCCACCACCGGACACCAGCGCCGTGTCGTCGCAGTTCATCCGAATCACCGCATATCAGCTATATCATCGCAATTCAGACGTGCGATGGGCGCCTGGCTGTCAGACAAACACTCGCCGGGCGATGTTGCTCTCGGATGAATCGCCGCTGAATGCGGGACGGCAAGATTCGCACAGCAGGCCCTGACCGCCGGCCAGACCCTCCCGCCGCCGGTTGATGGCGACCAGAAACGATCTTTCGAGCGGCGATCTTTCGAGCTTTGTGCGATCAACAAGGCCACTTTCGGCGCACAAACCTCGAAAAATCATCAACAGGCGACCCGGCAGCCCGGCAGCCCGGCAACCCGTCGATCCCGCCAGCGCGGCCTGTCGGTGAGTGGCGAGGCGATGACGTTACGCGCTACACTCGGACGTCACGTCACGATTGCCCGGTTTTGACCCCGACCCTGATCCTGCCCGGACGGTGTCCATGACAGCCCCACCATTACCGTTACACCCCCCACGCTCACCCTCCCAACCGCCGCACGCCCGACCGCTGTGTTC
>NZ_CAUVXG010000008.1:126186-130454 GCF_963555885.1 Protofrankia sp. Cr2 | reverse complement strand
TGGGTGTACATATCAGCCCGACCACCGCTGGATCCATTGCGGGCGACAGAGCACACCCGATACGACAGCCCCGTTGCGACGGCAGCCACATCGTCCAATCTTGTTGTAGGCGAGCCAGCCTCGCAGAATCGCGTATTCAACTGTCGTGTGTCCGTTGGATCGGGCCGTCAACTATCACTGCCTGTTAAGAGCGACCGGCAACAGGGCCGCGGCGTCGCGGGGCCGAGGGAAGTCCGCCGCCGACGACAGAGGCGAGCAGGCCACATTCGTCGTCGGTAAGCGCAGGGGGCGGTCCCGACAGCTGGCCCCGGATGATTGATGCGTCGCGCCGGTGGGCCATGACGGTCACGGCGCTCCGAGCGTCGGCGTCGGCGTCGGCGTCGGCATGATCGTCATGAAAGTGCGTGCGTACGACCCGATTCAGGTCTGTCGGCGCCAGCCCCAACGTGAACATCGCCTCGGCGACGTCCGGGCCGGCTCCGGTCATGCCTGTGTCGATAAGGGTCAGAGAGTCCGGATCTCGCCAGAGATAGGCCTGCCCGACAGCGAAACGCAGCAGTCGCAGATGCGGGCGGCGAGTTGGCGGGCATCGGCCATGATCGATATCCAGGACGGGGTGTAATGTCCCAGATACTCTGGACGTGCCAGCACGGTAGAACCAGGGTGTGCCCGCGGGTGGCGGGGTTGAGCGAACGATCATGCCTGTCTCGGTCCTGGTGGCCACGATCTCGCCGGCAGCGGTGGCCGTGTTCGTCTCCGCCGACTATGCATCCTGCGACTGGACGAATCTGGATCGCCGTGCCGCGTATACTCGATTTATGATAGGTGGGCTCACTGAACAGGTACTTCCTGTAGCTACCGATCGCCCGACCCCCGACGCTCCTGGAAACCAATTGCGGGCACTCCGATTGGTGTCCTTCCTGGGCGCAGGCAAAGCGGAGGCACTCCTCCACACCTCGCTCGACCAAGACGTAACGCACCACACCAATCCGAGGTGGCCGTCAGTCGACGAGACAGACCTTGGAATCCTGTTGACTATCGCGGACGATCATTCCGGCCGGGCCAGCTATCGGCCCGTCGAGCTGGAGGTACGTCTTACCAGACGCCTTCTTGGCATAGATCGAGCCATCCTGTGGGGGACGGACCCAAGCGGAGCTCTTAATCTTCAGATAGATGTCGACCGTGTGAAATCTGGACTTTCGCTGGCATTTTCATTTCACCCGCAGCCCCACCTTTTTCCGCACGAGCTACTCCCAGCTCTCAAGTGGATAAACGAGTTCCTCCCTTCACGGATGCTAACGGTCCGACGAAGCAAAGAGAACAAACCGTTGTACCAGCCGATCGTGATTCCACGGGACTTTCCGAGATTCCCGCATGACCTTCTGCAAACTGTATCCCAGCTTGCCCGGATCCAGGATCGGATCGGCGACCGGTGGCCGATGCCCCAGGAACTCAGCCAACAGGACCTCGAAGAGATTCGCCGCGCGGACCGTCTACTCGCAGGAGACGTAGTCAGCGGCACGTGGAGTTCCGCTGAGCTGAAAATGGAATCTTCAGCCCTGGAGTTTCTCCACGAAGGCGACGAGTTCCTCTTCGAAGCGACGGGTGAATACCAAGTCGAGATCGCTGGCCATCACCTCCGTCTCGGCCGGGCCGTCGAGCGGCTCCCGCGCGCGAGGATCACGAAACTTGAGTCGGCCCGAGAAACTGAGGCCGCGGAAAAAAGTCTTCGGGTAAGGATTGAACCAGGCGCAAGTACCCGATCGGAAATTTCGCTCATCGAACGCCCTATAAATATTTTCGATCGGAATGACAAGGAACGAGTCGAAGTCTCCGAAGAAACTCTGGAACGGATGCGGCGGGTCCCGACACTCAAAGACATGATCCTGGGAAGCGGAACGGCGGCTCAGCGGGATGCGGATGCGGCGGTGGCGGCGGCCGCTATCGAGTCACCCACGACGGCGTCCAGTACGCCGGCAGCCCAGGCGAGGACGGCACGGTCGCGCAACGGCCGGGCACCGATCCGCGGGGATTCCGCCGGCGCCGGCACCAGGATGGTACGCACGGCCTGCTTGACCACGGACCCCTTGTACAGCCGCTGCAGGCGCATGATCTGGCTTTCGCGCAGTTCCAGTGGGGCGAACCGCACCTGGCGGCCCGCAACAGTGATCTCGCTGACGCCGTAGCGGCGGGCGAGTACGCGCAGCGACGCGACCGCAAGCAGGTTCTCCGCCGGCTCGGGCAGCGCGCCGAACCGGTCGAGCAGTTCCGCGCGCACCTCGGCGATGTCGTCGTCGCCGGCTGCACCGGCGAGGCGCCGGTAGGCGTCCAGGCGCAGCCGCTCGCTCGGGACGTAGTCGTGCGGCAGGCTCGCATTCACCGGGAGTTCCACCTTGACATCGGGTAGTTCCTCGACCGCGGTCCCCTTGAAATCCGCGACAGCCTCGCCGACCATCCGCACATAGAGATCAAAACCGACCGAGGCGATATGTCCGGACTGTTCGCCGCCGAGCAGGTTACCGGCCCCGCGTATTTCCAGGTCCTTCATGGCAACGGCCATACCGGCGCCGAGGTCGGCGTGCTGGGCGATGGTGGCGAGCCGGTCGTGCGCGGTTTCGGTGAGCGGTTTGTCCGGCGGGTAGAGAAAGTACGCGTACGCGCGTTCCCGACCACGCCCGACACGTCCCCGCAGCTGGTGCAGCTGGGAGAGACCGAACACGTCGGCACGTTCCACGATCAGGGTGTTGGCATTGGAGATGTCGAGACCGGATTCGACGATCGTGGTACAGACGAGAACGTCGAACTGCTTTTCCCAGAACGCGACCATGACCTGTTCGAGGGCGTCCTCGCCCATCTGGCCGTGGGCGGTGGCGATACGCGCCTCCGGGATGAGCACGCGCAGCCTCGCCGCGGCCGCGTCGATCGACTCCACCCG
The DNA here is from genome assembly GCF_963555885.1 of Protofrankia sp. Cr2. Lineage (NCBI taxonomy): Bacteria > Bacillati > Actinomycetota > Actinomycetes > Frankiales > Frankiaceae > Protofrankia > Protofrankia sp. Cr2. The sequence goes on along the minus strand of NZ_CAUVXG010000008.1, from coordinate 127,519 downwards.
GTTGTGGATGAAGAAGACCTGGCCCTCCCGCAGCAGTTCGCGCCGGATCGCGGCGGTGACCTGCCGGTTGTCGCTCGGGCCGACGAAGGTTAGCACCGGGTGCCGTTCCTCCGGCGGGGTGTCGATCGTCGACAGCTCCCGGATACCGGTGATCGACATCTCCAGCGTCCGGGGAATCGGGGTGGCGCTCATCGTGAGCACGTCCACCGCGGTCCGCATCTTCTTCAGGTATTCCTTGTGCTCGACGCCGAACCGTTGTTCCTCGTCGATTATCACCAGGCCGAGATCCTTGAAGTGGGACGCGGACGACAGCAGCCGGTGGGTTCCGATCACTATGTCGACACCGCCCTTGGCGAGCCCTTCCAGCACAGCCTTCTGCTCGGACGCAGAATTGAACCGCGACATCGCCCGCACGGTCACCGGGAATGCCGCATACCGCTCGGAGAACGTCTGCAAATGTTGTTGGACGAGCAGCGTGGTCGGGACGAGAATGGCGACCTGCTTGCCGTCCTGCACCGCCTTGAACGCGGCGCGCACGGCAATCTCGGTCTTGCCGTAGCCGACATCGCCACAGATGATCCGGTCCATCGGGACGGGTTTGCGCATGTCGGCCTTCACCTCCTCGATGGCCGAGAGCTGATCGGGCGTCTCGCGGAACGGAAAGGCGTCCTCCAGCTCCCGCTGCCAGGGAGTGTCCGGCCCGTAGGCGTACCCCGGCGCAGCCATCCGTGCGCTGTACAGCCGGATCAGTTCGCCGGCAATCTCCTTGACGGCCTTGCGGGCGCGTCCCTTGCGCTTGGCCCAGTCCGCGCCACCGATGCGGTCAAGGCTCGGACCTTCGCCACCGACATAGCGGGTGACCTGTTCAAGCTGGTCGGTCGGGACGTAGAGGCGGTCACCCTTGGCATATTCCAGAACGAGGTACTCCCGGGTCGCGCCGGCAACGGTCCGAGTGACCATCTCGACGTAGCGACCGACCCCGTGGGCCTCATGGACGACCAGGTCACCGGAGCGCAACGCCAGCGGGTCGATGCCCTTGCGGCGGCGGTGCGGCATCCGGCGCATGTCCCGGGTGGTCACGCCCCGCTGGCCGACGAGATCGGTCTCAGTCAGGACGGCGAGCCCCAGCAGATCGCTGACGAAACCGGTCCCCAACTGACCGCAGGTGACCGTGGCGACACCGCGGGAAAGATTGGCATCGTCGGTGAGACGAGCGCCGAGATCGGCATCCCGCAGCAGTTCGACCAGCCGCTGGGCCGGCCCATGCCCCTCGGTGACCAACAGGACGCGCCAGGAGTCCGCCAGCCAGCCCTTGATGTCAGCCACAGCCTGC
>NZ_CAUVXG010000008.1:81226-125830 GCF_963555885.1 Protofrankia sp. Cr2 | reverse complement strand
GGGCGCAGGCTGGAGACGACGGAATCCTCGTCGAGGTCCTCCTCACCAGCACCAGCACCAGCACCAGCACCGACACCGACATTGAACGGGCTGACCGACCACCACGGCAGGCCGATCTCGGCAGCGCGCTGGCGGACCTGCGCGATTGATCGGTAAGCAGCCGCGCCGAGGTCGATCGGGGCACTGCCGCCGAGCGCGGCCGTGCTCCAGGACGCCTCCAGGAACTCCTGGCTGGTGCGCACCAGTTCGGCGGCGCGGGCACGTACCCGCTCGGGGTCGCACACCAGCACGTGCGTTCCGGCGGGCAGTTCATCGAGCATCAGCACCATCCGGTCGGACAGCACCGGCGCGAGCGCCTCCATGCCGTCGACGGGAGTGCCATCCGCGATCTTGTCGAGGATATCGAGGATCTCGGGATGCTGTGCGGCAAGCGCCCGGGCCCGGACCCGGACCTCGGGCGTGAGCAGCAGCTCCCGGCATGGCGGCGCGAACAGCCGGTGACGGCCGCCGTCGCCGTCGCCGGTATCGGTCAGCGCCCGCTGATCAGCCACGGAAAACGGCCGGATGTCCTCGACCTCGTCGCCGAAGAATTCAACCCGCAGCGGATGTTCCTCCGTGGGCGGGAAGATGTCGAGGATGCCGCCACGGACCGCGATCTCGCCGCGCCGTTCCACCAGGTCGACCCGGTGGTAGGCGACTCCGACCAGCTTTTCCACCACGTCGTTGAGATCGGCACTGTCACCGACCTGCAATGACACCGGTTCCAGGTCACCGAGCCCGGCGACCTGCGGCTGCAGGACAGCCCGGACCGGCGCGACCACGACCGACAGCGGCCGCTGGCCGGTGCTGTGCGGATGTGCCAAGCGCCGCAGCACGGCAAGGCGGATGCCGACCGTGTCGGCCCGCGGGGACAGCCGTTCGTGCGGCAGCGTCTCCCAGCTCGGAAACACCGCGACCGAGGCCGGATCCAGCATGCTCGACAGCGCGGCAGCAAGATCATCTGCTTCTCGACCGGTCGCGGTCACGGCGAGCACCGTCCGACCGCCCCGGCCCGCGAGTGCGGCAGCGGCGAACGGCCGCAGCGCAGCCGGCGCCGACAGGTCAAGCCGGAGCTCACCGACCGAGGCGAGGGCACGGGCCAAGGCCGGATCAGCGCCCGGGCTGGCCGTCAGAACGTCCAACAGCGGGGCGAGGGTCATAGGTGCGTCCCGAGCCTCTCGACGAACGGCGCAATCTTACAGACGGACACGACGTCGCAAACCCGGTCGCTGGCCGCGCACCGGAGCGTCCTCACGGAGCACCTCGCGACGCCGGCGCGCGAGGCGTTATGCCCAACCTTACCCGCCGAGGGATGCCCCACCCCGGTGGCCATGCTCCGACCACCGGGCAGTGGCCGCACCACAACCCTCCTGACCGTGGGTTCCCTCGTTCGGACGTCGCTACCACAGGCGCTGGTACTCACGGGCGGCCAGCGGGTTCACGGTCGGATTGATCAATGCTGACCGGACGTCACCGACCCTGTCCTCATTGAAATATGCCTCATAAGCAAGTATATCGGCATTATCAACAAATACCTTGTACATCTTCGCGACGAACAGGGCGTTGTCACCGCCGGCCTGGCCGAGCGGCCCGGCCTGCGAGCCCTCCTTCGCCACCACCCCCCACTCTGGCACCGAGAACAACTTGTTGTGCAGCCGGGCGAAACGGACCACTCCGCACAGTCCGTCGAGACCGTTGCACTGCGCATCAAAAGTCGCAGGGTCGACACTCGGCGGATAGTGATCGTAGGCATCTATGCCGATGACATCGACATAGGCGTCCCCCGGATACAGCTCGAACGCGTCAGCCACGCCGACCGACCCGTGCGCGTGGAGGTTCCAGTCGAGGCGAACCTGTGGGTCGGTCCGCCGAATCGCGGACGCGGCATGACGGTAACACCTGATCCACAAAATGGGGTTGACCGCGGACCACGCGAACCACCCGCCGTTGAACTCCCACCCCAGCCGGACGAACGAACTGCCGCGCCCCTTGGCCACCAGCCAGAGTCCGAAATCGCGCCAGTAGCCGTCGTAGGCGCCCGCGGCACAGTCCGTCAGGTTGCCCCTTTCCGGTCCGGACTCCGGGAACAAGGGCTGGGTGATGACCCAGGTGCCGGGGAATCCGGCAAAGTGGTTGCGGTCTCGTCCGATCCCCGGGCGGACGATCGTGTGCCAGCTTGACCGGTCGGTGTAGGTGACCACCACGTCGTTGGGCCGACCGCGAAATGTCGCCCACGCGTTCGCCTCGGCAAGCGTCCCGGCGGCCACCCCGCTCGGGAACGGGCCGAGATGAGTCGCGGGCGCGACCCGTGGCACCGCTGCTGCGGCAGCGTCATCTCCGGCGACCGCGGTTCCCGCACCCGCACCCGCTGTGGCCGTGGCGCTGGCCATAGCCGATGGGCTGACCGTAGCCGACGTCATGGCCGGGGCCGACGTGCCCAGGCCGCCCGCGGACACCGGTGAAGTGCCTGGCGGGTCTGACCCGGCCTGGTGCGCTCCGGTCGGGGTCAGCCGCCAAGCGGTCAACGCGAGGACCGCGGCCATGACGACGCCGACGACGGGAAGCAGTCGTTGGTCCAGCCGACCACGCCGCACCCACCCACCCCCCATACCGTCAGGGGTCTCCGGGTGCCCGAAAAAATCCATTATCGTGCACCCTTTGCCCATTTTATGATCTTCAATCACGCGATTACGGATCGTCAAAGATCATCGCAGTCAACGAAATCTTTTAATGTGACCTCGGATACCTCGCGAACTGTAACGAAGGGGGTCTGACGGACGGCGGGCAGCCCATCCGAGGCCGCACCGACGCCCGCGCCGGCGCCCGCGACAGCGCCCGCGACAGCGCCCGCGACAGCGCCCGCGACGATCAATATTGCCAACCGATCGTGGCGTCCGTCGCCCACCGCGGCCCATCCCGGTGAGCGTCGCCAGGAATACGGCCGACGCCGCGCGGGAACAACCGTGCCACGTATTCCCCTCCGGGCAGTCACCGGGTCGATCACGGGAGAAAAGAAGAAGTCGTGACAACCGATAAAAAACCCGTCGATGAAGAACGATCAGTTACATACTGTTACATGCCGGATATTCCGGTCGTCATCCTGTGCGGCGGCATGGGCACCAGGTTGCGCGAGGCGAGCGAGAAACTTCCCAAACCACTGGTCGACATCGGTGGCAGGCCGATCCTCTGGCACATCATGAAAACCTACGGACATTACGGATTCCGCCGTTTCATCCTGTGTCTCGGCTACAAGAGCGACTCGATCAAAAACTACTTCCTGAACTACCGCGCGCAGGTGGCCGACTTCACCCTGCACCTCACCGACGACCACACCCCGCGGTTTCACAACGCAGCCGGCGACGAGGACTGGGAGGTGACCTTCGCCGAGACGGGCCTGCTCACCGGCACCGGGGCGCGACTGGCGCGGGTTCGCGACTACCTGACTGAGCCCAGATTCATGCTCACCTACGGCGATGGGCTCAGCACGGTCGACCTCACCGCCGTACTTGCCGACCATGAACGCGCCGGCCGGATCGGCACGGTGACCGGGGTCCGGCCGTCCAGCCGTTACGGCGAACTCGCCACCGTCGCCGACACGGTCACGGGATTCGCGGAGAAACCACCGTCGTCCGGCTGGGTCAGCGGCGGATACTTCGTTTTCGAACGTGAGTTCGTCGACGGCTATCTGAACGACGACCCCGACCTGCTCCTCGAACGTCGGCCGCTGCAGCGACTCGCGCACGCGGGTCAACTCACGCTGCATGCTCACGAGGGCTTCTGGATGGGTATGGACACCTACCGGGACTGGACCGAGCTCAACCAGCTCTGGGACTCCGGCGCCGCGCCTTGGCGCGTCTGGAAGCACTAGTTCGTGCCGCGCATTCCCGGCGAGATGAGCAGTGCGCTCGGGGCACGCCTGTACGACCTGGTTGCCGAGCTCGCCCCCGCGATGCGCAGCATCACCGGCGACGGTGTGCGCGCGACGCTGGCCACGGTCCGGCGGGCACTCGGTCCGGCCGTCCCCTTCACTGTGCACGAGGTTCCCACCGGCACGCCGGTGCTCGACTGGACGGTGCCCAAGGAGTGGAATGTCCGGGAGGCATGGCTCGCCGGCCCGGACGGCCGGCGCATCCTCGATGTCGCCGACAATCCGCTGCACCTGCTGAACTACAGCGCACCGACGTACACCCGCCTTGCCCTCCCCGACCTGACGCCGCACCTGCATTCATTGCCCGACCGGCCCGACTGGGTGCCGTACCGCACCTCCTACTACCGCGAAACCTGGGGTTTCTGCCTGCCCGACCGGCAGCGGCGCGAGCTTCCCGATGGTGAATACCAGGTGCACATCGATACGGCACTCACCGACGGATCACTGACGTTCGCCGAGATCCTCCTGCCCGGTAGCGACCCGCGGGAATTCCTCCTGACCACCCACGTCTGCCACCCGGGCATGGCGAACGACAACGCCTCCGGTATTGCGATGACGACGCTGCTCGCCGGGGCACTCGCGGACCGGCCCCGGCGCCTGACCTATCGGCTCCTGTTCATCCCCGGAACGATAGGGGCGATCACGTGGCTCGCCCACAACCGCGACGCCGTCCAACGCATTGAGCACGGTCTCGTGCTGACCGGACTCGGCGACCGAGGGCAACCGACATACAAGCGCAGCCGACGCGGCGATGCGGACATCGACCGGGCCTCGGCGCGGGCACTGAAAGAAATGGATCGACCGCACCAGGTGGTGGATTTTTCGCCGTACGGGTATGACGAGCGCCAGTTCTGCTCGCCCGGTTTCAACCTGCCGGTAGGCCGCTTCGGCCGCAGCCAGCACGGTGAGTACCCGGAATACCACACATCCGCCGACAACATGGACCTCGTGACGGCGGAAAGCCTCGGCGACTCCTTCGCGATCATCATGCGCATAATCGAAATCTGCGAACGGGACCGGACCTGGACCAGCACGTCCCCGTTCGGGGAACCGCAGCTGGGACGGCGGGGCCTGTACCGCTCGATCGGCGCCACCCTCGGGCGCGAGGCCGTCGAGATGGGCCTACTGTGGGTCCTCAACCTCGCCGACGGCACCCACAGCATGCTTGACATCGCCGAACGTGCGGACCTGTCGTTCGACACGGTTGCGGACGCGGCGGACGCGCTCGCGGCGGTAGGTCTGTTGACCTGACCTGACCAAGTGCCCGGATCCGGACCCGGACCGGACCCGGACCCGGACCTGGGCATCACCAGACGTCGCGCGCGAACCAGGTCACCAGGAGCAACCCGAGGTAGACGACAACCGGGCTGAGCAGACTGCTGGACAGCACCGTGAAGAAGACCAGTACCGCACCGGAGAGGACGAAGGACGGGGATCCGCGCACGAACGCCAGCACGACGAGTGCGAGGAAAGCCGTCCCGCCGACGAGGCCGTACTCCAGGACGAGCTTGGGCAGCATGGCGTAGTTCAACGGCAGGCCGGTGTTCTGCATGAACTGGTCGGCGTCACGGTCGGACCAGCCCGGCCCGGAGCCGAAGAGCACGGTCAACGGATCGCCGCCGAGCCGGTCGAAGGTCCGGGTGTAGGGCTGGACGAAACGCAGGCTGCCACTGGAACTGCTCGTGGACGTCTCGGTGGCGCGCTCGGCGAAGACATCCGCAGCCGGCGTGAAGCTCACGACGGTCACGACCAGCGCAATACCCGCCGCCGCCGTCATCGCGAAGCGAGGTCCCTTGTGGACCGCGAGCAGCACAAGCGCGGCGGCCAGCAGGATCACCCCGGTGCCCGAGACCGTGGCCAGTATCGCCACGACGAGTAGCAACAGGCGCCACCAGCGGACACCCCGCAGCACCGAGACGACAAGACCGATGGCGAGGAACTGCGAGCAGAAGGACGGCTCCAGGCAGACGAACCCGTTCGCCTTGTACAGGTCGGCGCCGTAGGCCACTGGATACGAGGTGTTGAAGTTCCGCATGACCAGGTCGGGTGGGAGAATACCGCCGATGATGTCGCTGTAGTGCCAGCCCGCGAGCTGCAGACCGAACTGCGCCACCGCGAGTCCGGCCAGCACCGCCGTCATGATCGCAAAACGGTCCAGTACCCGGGGGAACAGCGTCGCCGATACGTCGGCGCGAAGGCCGTAACAGAACGGCGCATAGGTCACCACCAGCAGGAGCAGCGACGTCAACGAATTGTCGTCAAGGCCCCGGATGAACGCGACCAGCGCCGCGCTGACGCACGCCGCCATGGCGATCAGGTAGGCCCTGGTTCGGCCCATGTTGGCCGCGAGATCACACCGCGCGAGCAGGACCACGGTGCCGCCGAGAATTCCCGGCAGCATCAACGGCACCTGGGTGGAACCCACCGGGACCGCCAGCCGCTGGAGAAAGACCTCACCGAACAGCAGCACCGTCAGCAGCCGTAGCGTCCGGCGGTCGGCGGCGGGGTCGGTCACCGCCGCCGCCGGCTCAGGGATCACCCAGTTCCGTGGAATGCGGGTTGTCAAACTTGTTACCACAGACGGCCATCCGGCTTGGTCCGTGTGACGTCCCTGGTCACGCTGGCGCTCTGGGCATCAGCCACCTGTGCCGCCGACCTCGAAGTACCGCCAACCGCCGCCCAGGCGCTCACCGCTTACCCGTGGGACGGACGTACCTGTCCGTAGCCTCTCTGTCGCTGCGCCTACGGCGCCCGGCGTCCATCGACGGCCTCGACGATGCGCCTGGCGCGGAGGCAGCACGACCACCGGCACCCACGAGCGGGCCGACGATGTCGTCAGCGGCGCTCGCGGGCACCGCATTCCGCGCGGACCGACGCAAGCCGGACCGGCCGTCGAAGACCACGCCCACGATCCGCCCGGCCAGGGCCGGCCAGTCCCGCGGCACCCGCGACAGCTCCTTGAGCAGGGAATCACTGCTGGCGACAACGATGATGGCATCCGCCTGCGCGGCGGACACGGCTGTCGTGGGAAGCTCACTGAGCGTCGGCGTCAGCAGGATGACAAGATCGACGACAGGAGCGCGCTCCGCCAGGATGGGCGCGAGCCCACCAGGCCGGGCAGCCCGCGCCGGCGCGACCCGGTTATACAGCAGATGCCCTCGGCCGGTGCCGGATGAGCGGGCCAGGCAGGTCTGCTCGTGCGCCCAGCGGGGCAGCTCGCCGGAAACCGCTGGAGGCAGGCGCTCCAACAACGCGCGGACGTCCTGCTCCGGGGAAGCATCGATGATCAGTACAACTCCCTGATCGTCTGCCCAGCTCGCGGAGACGGCCGCCACCAGATCGGCACCCAGATCGCCTCGCACCGCCGGAACGAGCGCCACCACTTTGACAGTGGGCGTCAACACCGCGGACATGGCGGAGACAAGAGTGTCGGTCGGGAGTCCGAGGCCACGCCGGTCGGGAACGTCGGCAAGCAGTGGAGCATCAAGGGCAAGAGCCGCGCCGCGCCCGTCGAGAACCGTTGGCCGGCGCAGGTAGACGCACCAAACCAGTGCCGCCGCCAGGAACATCCCGACCAGTGCGCCAACCAGAGCGTCACGGAACAGATGCGGTGCGACCTTGCCATCAGAGCGCGGAGCCTCCGCCAGAGTCACCGAACCGGCCCTCAACGCGGCGTTGACCTGCGCCTCGGGAATCCGTCGGTTGAGATCGGCGATCTGTGAGTTGAGGTTGCTGATCTGACTGGCAAGAGCCTGTTCGTCTGCGTTACGAGGCAGGGCCGCCTGCTGGGCCTGCAGCCTCTGGACGTTCTTGTACGTATCGTCCCGCAGCTTGGTAAGCCGCTCGACAGCGCCACTGCTATCCGCCCCATACTGGGACAGAAGTTGCTGATAGGCGGCCTCGGTGGCCTGGACCAGCCGCACCGACTGCTCCTCGGTGCCGCCCCTGCCGACGATCGTGAAGAAGTAACCTCCCGCCGACGGCGTGACCTTCACCCGTTTGGCCACATAGGGCCGCGACACCTTGAGCTGTTCGGCGATCAGGTCCAGAGCCGCGGTGGATGCGGCGAACTGGGCCTGTGTCTGGACGACCCGGGTGGCATCGACCGAGCCCCCGCCGAGCGCCGCGTCGGATGTACTCAGGAACACCCGGCTCGTCGCCTGATACACCGGAGCCTGCCGCTTGGCGAGGATGAGCGCCAGCGCCGCTCCGATAACCACCGCGATGACGATCGTCAACCAACGGCGTCCCAGGATCCGCAGCAGGGACACCCCCGCAAGACCCCGGGCCGCGTCGGCCGACGGCTGCGCAACCGGGCTCACCTGCGCGCTCCCGTCGACTCAGGCACGATCAGCACATCGGAGATCCCACGGAAACGAAGGGATCGGCCGCCCTCGTGCCACCCGGATCGCGGAAACATCGCAGCCCCCTGTTTGTGGTGGCCGCCGGACGCGCGAAGAACCATGATCGCGCGCCCTTTGGCCAAGACTCCATCTCACGGCCGCCGGACGCGCGAAGAACCATGATCGCGCGCCCTTTGGCCAAGACTCCATCTCACGGCCGCCGGACGCGCGAAGAACCATGATCGCGCGCCCTTTGGCCAAGACTCCATCTCACGGCCGCCGGACGCGCGAAGAACCATGATCGCGCGCCCTTTGGCCAAGACTCTTCCACCGCGCACACAATTCCATGGCGACGGAGCCAGCTTGTGAGCATAGCTCGTTGCGCACAGTCGCAACCGGGTGCCCCGAAGCGTCGGTACACAGCCGCACAAACCCCCTGGTCATCTCCTGGAACCTGCTGTGAAACAGGCTCTTGTCAGGCATCCGGTTTCGGTGCATCCGGTTTCGGTGCCCCCGCTTTTGGTGCCCACGGCGTCTGCTGACCACGACTGCGTGACCAATGCGCGACCGCCGTAGCCACAGCGGCCCAGTCGGTGCCAGGTGCCAAGAACCGCTGCTCCATATGCGTGACCAGATCTGGATCAGGTGCCACCAGCGTCCGCCGCGCGCGCTGACGCCGCGCAAGAGCGACAGCGTCGGCGGCGGTCCGCACACCGACCAGCGCGACCCGGCGAGCCGCGGCCCGAGGCGGCCCCATGTGTCCGGGATCCGGCCTACCGCCGGCGAGTTCCCGCAGGCCGAACGGCCGGTATCCCTGGTAGGCCAGACAGGTGGCATGGTCCCATGCCTCGCCGAGGAACGGGCAGGTACGCAACAGCCGCTCGTCGGCGAGCACCGCCCCGAGCCGTGCCCCGAACGTGCTGGTGGCGCTCACCGCGTGGTACCAGCGTGCCGTGCCCAGGAGTACCGCATCGGGATCACCCTGAGAACGAGTCGCCGAACTGATCAACGGCGAGCATCGGGTGGCTGCGGGATCAAAACGCATCGAGCTGTAGAGAGCGAAGTAATCGGCGAGGTCCAGCTCGTTCGCCGCCCGGACGAGATCGCGCAGGCTCGCAGCGGTGTAGAGGTAGTCGTCCTCGGAAAACCAGACGAGATCGGCCGGCGACCAGCCCCGCTGCCGGGGCAGACGCAGCACCCACCGGTATGACGACCGGTTGCTGCCGCAACGGACGCCGAGAACCTCGCCCGCTTCCGACATCATCTCCAGGCGGCCGGCGGGAATCGGCCCGTCGTTGACGAAGACAAGTTCGGTCTCAATATCGACATTGTCCGCCGCACGCAACAGCGACGCGAGGGCCAGGGACTTGTTGTAGAAGTCCGGTCGGTCCTTGCGGTTCTCGCTGCCGACGGATCGGTAGACGATGTGCAGTCTCACCGCGAACTCACGATATCTCACCGTCCGCCCCGACGACGCCGACCGATCAACACACCGTCCGCATCGCCTTCGGCCCGCTGGGCGTGGCCTTCTCGGCAGACCCGAGCAGGTCACGAGTCGGAGCCTCGGCCCGGTGCGCGGCTCGGCGCAACAGCACGAACCACAACGGCACGGTCATCCAGAAAGCGACAATGTACCCGACGACAGCCCCGTGCAAACCGTAGAGCGCCAGACCTGCGATCGGGAACACGAAAAGAGCCGGCGCGAGCACACAGTGGACGCGGAAAGTGAGCTTCGGCTGGCCGAGCGCATAAAGCATGCAGGCCGGTCCGACTGACGCAGCCGCCCCCGCCTGCTGGATGATTGTCAAAACGAGTATGCCACGGGTCTGCGCCCACGTGTCACCCAGCAATGCGACGCCCACGCGGTCGGGAACAAGAAGGAACAACGCGCCCCACAGCACGCCGGCACCGACGACCAGACATGAAAGCATGGTCGCGGACCGAATGCGGGCGCGGGCGGACATGTCCCGCCGACGAGAGAACTCCGGAATCGCAAAACTGATGATACCGACGGCGAGAATCGTGGTCGGGCCGAGCAGGGTCTGGACCCCACGCAGCGCGCCGACCGCGATCGCGGTGGCGAATACGCCGATCAGCAGTGTCGACCCCTGCTGGGCGCCCTGAACAGTGATGTACTCAGCGCTCATGTAGCCCGCGACCTCGCGGTGCCGTCTGATCCATTCACGCGACCGGGCCGGTGCGGGCCAGAAACCGGACTGGGCGATCCCCAGCAGGGCTGCCGCAGCGGCGGCTCCACCCCAGGCGAGCAGATACGTCGCGGACGACCCGGCGCCATGACGGAGCAGGAAGAACACACCGCCCAGTTGGATCACGGTCCACACCGTGTCGTTCACGGCGGCCTTCGCGGGCCTGCCTTCGGCGATGAACACGTAACGCCACGCATCCTGCAGGAGTAGGCCCGGCATGACCAGACCCATCGCGGTTATCGCCGCACCGACCGTCGAGCCCAGCACCGTACCGACGGCTACCAGACATCCACCTGTGATCATGCCGAGTACCAGCGCCGTGCCGGTCGCCGCGGCGCCGGCCGCCCGGAAGATCCGCGGGGCGGCGTCGGCATACTTCATGCCCAACGGTGACGTACCAGCGGCCCGGGAGAAGCCGACGACCAGCGCGAACAGTGCGAAGGCGATCGAGAACGCGCCGAACTGGCCCGCCGAGACCCGGCGAGCGACGGCGAAGGCGATGACCGCGTTGGTGCCGCTGGAGACAACCTGGTCGCCCAACGTCCACATGGCCTTCGACCGCCCGGAGGCACGACCGGCGCCGTGTCGCCGCCGCCTGCAGGCACGACCGGCGCCGTGTCGCAACCGGCCGTGGTCGGACTCCGGCACAGCGCACGCCGACGTCAGCAAACGACCGGTCGAGGAACAGGCACGATGAACTTGCCGCCACGCCGGGCGAAGGCGGCCTGCTGCTCCATGATCTCATCCCGGACATTCCAGGCCAGCACGAGCAGGTAGTCGGGTCGGCGCTCGGCCAGGACGGACGGGGCCAGGATCGGCGTGCGCGCCCCCGGGATGTACTTGCCCTGCTTGTGGACGTTGCGATCGACCACGTACTGGACGAGGTCGGTGGTGATACCGCTCGAGTTCAGCAGGGTGGCACCCTTGGCAGCGGCGCCGTAGCCGGCCACCGTCCGGCCTCGTCCGGCCAGCTCTCGCAGCAGCGCAAGCAGTTCGGCCTGGAGCTCGCGCACGTCGGCACCGAAGCCGGCATAACGCTCAAAGGTGTCCAGGCCGGCCGCACGCTCACCTTCCAGGCGCTCCCGGAGCTGCGGCGAATCCCGATCGGCCGCGGTCCGCCGCATCCGCCAGCGCAGCGTGCCACCGTGAAGTTCGGGAAACTCCGCCACCCCGACAATGCTGAGACCGTGGCGACGCATGAGGGTGTCCACAGCGATTGTGGAGAAATAGCAGAAATGTTCGTGGTAGACCGTGTCGAACTCGGTGTTCGCAAGCAGCGCCCCCACACCCGGGTTCTCCACGGTGATTACTCCGTCGTCCGCGAGGAGGATCGACATCCCCGCTACGAAGCTGTTCAGATCAGGTACGTGCGCAAGCACGTTGTTCGCGATGATGACGTCTGCGCGCAGGCCGTCGGCAACCAGCTCCCGGGCCAAGTCTGCGCCGAAGAACTCCGCACGGGTCGGCACACCGATCTCACGGGCCGCCGCCGCGGGACCCGGCGACGGTTCGATACCGAGTACCGGAATCCCCCGCTCGACGAAGGCCCGCAACAGGTAACCGTCATTGCTTGCGATCTCCACGACGAGGCTGTCGGGGCCGAGGTCGTGGCTGGCGATCAGATCGATCACATGCTTTTCGGCATGCCGGCAGAGCGTGTCACTGAACGATGAATAATACGGGTAGTCTGCGTCGAAAATCTCCGCTGCCGGCAGGGCATGGGTGAGCTGGACCAGTGCGCAGGACTCGCAGAAGCCGATTTCCAGGGGGAAGACCGGCTCCTGCCCGGCGAGGTCGTCCGGCCGCAGCAGCCGGTTGGCGATGGGAGTACATCCAAGCGTCAGGAACGGGCGCGGCGACGGCCCACCGCACGAACGGCAGGCCGCGACCGGCACGGCCGCGACCTGTCCACGGGGCACTGACTGGCCGGCGTGCTCGGATGACATACGGTCCCCTCGTGCATGATATTGATGGCTTCAGGTGGGAGGGATGTGGCGCCCACGCGAACAACGCGCCGCCTACCACGGGTAATTGCCCCACCGCCGGTCAGCCGGCGGCAACCGGCGGCTCGTCGAGCAGCGCCCAGGCACGGTCCTTGGCGGAGACGACCGTAGCAGTCAGCGGCCAGCGGATTGCAAGACGCCGGTCGTCGTAGCGGGCACCGCGGTCATGGCCGGGAGCGAAGGGTACGTTCATCTGGTAGGTCGCTTCGGTGGCGTCGACGAGCGTCTGGTACCCGTGAGCCAGACCAGCCGGAACGAACAGTGCCCGGCGGTTGTCCGCGGTGAGCTCGACGGCGACGTGGTGAAGGTAGGTCGGCGACCCGGGGCGGAGGTCCACGGCAACGTCGAACATGGCCCCACGGGTACAGCGGACGAGCTTGGTCTCCCGCACCGGTTCAGCCGCCCAGTGCATCCCGCGGATCGTCCCGGCGCTGTGGTTGAAAGCGACGCTGCACTGGGCCACCTCGGGCGCCAGGCCCGCCGCGACGAACTCGCGTGCGCAGAAGGTCCGGGCGAAAAGGCCGCGGGAGTCGGGTAACGGCTCGACATCCACGATGAACACCCCGGCCAGCCCAGTCGACGTTATGATCATCAGTACGTCCAAAAAAGCTCGTCATCGACCTGACCGGTCTCGATCAGATACTGGAGCTGCCTGATCCGGATATGCCCGCGGCCCGTGAACGTCTCCCCTGCCAGCTGGATACGCGCGAAGATGTCATGCAACTGCCTGACTCCCAGCGGAGCATCCCAGTCGCAGGAGAAACCGGGAAGCACATCGTTGATCTTGTCGAAGTCGACCCGATAGCTGCGGGTGTCACCACTGCTGTCACCGAAGCTCAGCCGACAACCGGTGAAGATACTCGCGACCGCGTCCGCGATCTCCTTGATCTGGTAGTTCTGCGTACTGCTGCCGACGTTGAACACCTCGTTGTGGATGAGCCCGGGTGGCGCGGCAAGCACGCACCGGATGGCCTTGGCGATGTCCAGACCGTGAACCAGGGGACGCCATGGCGTCCCGTCGCTGGTCATCGCGATCTCGCCGGTCGTCCAGGCCAGCCCGCAGAGATTGTTGAGCACGATGTCGAACCGCATCCGGGGGGACGCGCCGTAGGCGGTGGCATTACGCAGAAACGTGGGCGAGAAATCGTCGTCGGCCAGGGACCCGACATCGCGTTCGACAAGAGCCTTGCAGCGCGCGTACGGCGTCTGCGGGTTCAGGGCGGCGGTCTCAGTGACGTTGAGGCCCGCTGCGGCGCCATACACGCTGCACGACGACATGTAGACGAATCGGGATACCCCGGCATGTTTCGCGAGCGTCGCCAGCCGGACGGAACCCTCGTGATTGACCTTGTAGGTGACCTCGGGTGCGAGTTCACCCAGCGGATCGTTGGACAGTTCGGCCATATGCACGATCGCATCCACACCGGCCAAATCCTCGGCCGTGACACGGCGTAGATCCTTGTCAAGGGTCCGCGGGCTACAGTCGGCACCCCGGTGGAGCCAGCCGAACTTGTAGTAGCCCGTATCCAGGCCGAGGACCGCGTGGCCGGCACGCATCAGCCCGGGTGCGACCAGGGCACCCAGGTAGCCCTCGGAACCGGTGACGAGCACCTTCATCCGCATGTCCTCCTCATGCCGGAACAGAACCACCGGAGCAACAAAAATCGCACTACCGAAGCACAACATGGTACGGCCAGGCATCCCTCGACATGAGACCGTACCCAGCCGACGCGGCCTGCTGGTCAGAGTGCGCAACCCGTCACCAGACGGCGAACCCCGTTGGGGGATACCCACTTCGGTCGGATCATCACGTCATTCGGACCAGCGAGCGGTCAGCAAACACCTGCAGTGATGTGACACACTCACAGAGTGCACGACGTGCAACCAGCCACGGTGATGCCCGCCGACCGTCAACCGGAATGGCCGTTCGAGCTTGTCCTCGTCAGCTATCACAGCCGAGATCAACTCGAACAGATGCTCGCCAGCCTGCCCGTGAACATCCCGATCGTGATCGTCGACAACGCCGGTGGCGCGGACCGTGTCGACGAACTCGTCGCCGCCAGGCCGCGGGGTCGCTATGTGGACTCCGGCGGTGGCAAGGGGTTCGCCAAGGCCGCGAACCTGGGGGTGCGGACGTCGCGCCACGAATATCTGATCTTTGGAAACCCGGACAGCCGCCCATCGATCGAGATCATGATCAAGCTCGTGGACGACGTCCGCAGCGATCCCGGCCTCGCCACCAGCGCAGCCACGATGACAGGCCCGGACAACCGGCCTGAACTGGGCAACGGCGGCTGGGAGCCGACACCGCGTCGGGTCCTCATGCACGTGATCGGAGCACACAAGATCGCCCCGACCGTCGGCCTGTTCGCCCGTCCCAGGCCCGGCCGCCCGATGAACGTCGACTGGCTCACCGGCGCCTGCCTGGCCGTCCGGCGTGAAACGTTTCTCACGATGGGTGGATTCGACGAGAGTTTCTTCGTCTACAACGAGGACATGGCGCTGGGACGTCAGATCCGTGCAGCCGGCATGCGCCAGCGGCTGCGGACGGACCTACTGGTACCGCACAGCGCGGGTGGTTCGGGCGCACCGAAGATCTGGATGTTGCAGATGCGCGGCGCGTCCATGATGAACTACCTGGCCATGCACAACTCCCCGACACGGGTGCGGCAGATGCAGGCGATGCTCGTGGCCGGATACGCCGGCCGCACGGTGCTGTCATGGGCGCGCCGAAGGCCGGCCACCGCGGCCGAGCACCGCTCATACGTCAGAGGGCTCCTGGCCGGGCCGCCCCCGCCATAGCCGATCGCATCCGCTCCAGGAGTACCTCCCTGTCGAGCTCGCGGGCGACGAACGCCCGACCGGCCGCGCCGATCCGCATGGCCAGACCGGGCGCGTCCAGGAGTGCGCAGACCGCGTCGATGAACCCGGTGGAGTCGTCCGCGATCATCAGGTCACGCCCTGGGAGCCAGCCCAGGCCACGACCGCCGACCCGGGTGCTCACCACCGCGACCCCAGCCGCCATCGCCTCGACCACCTTGATGTTGACCCCGGAGCCCGATCGCATCGGGTTCAGCGAGACCGCTGCGCCGGCGATGTATCCATGCACGCTGGTGACATCGGTGTGGACGCTGACCCGGTCGTGACCTCGCAACCAGGCCACCAGCCCGGGTTCCCCCCGCCGGCCGACGACCTGAAGCGACGCCTGCGGGTGTCGGGCGCGGACGGTCGGCCAGCAGTCGGTGAGGAACCATCGCAGTGCCTCGATGTTGGTCGGGGTGTCCAGCGATCCGACGAACAGCAACCGGCCGGGGTCGCGACCGGTCACGACCTGCCGAGCGGACGCCGTGACCACCTGGGCGGGCAGGAAGGGTGGCAGGTGGATCGCGCGCGCGCCACAGCGTTCCCGGCGCCAGGCGTGGTCGTCCGCGGAGATGTCCGCGATGCACGTGACGGTCGGCGACTGGTGGAGAAGACGCTCGGCCCTGCGGAGCTTGCGATGTTCCAGTTCGTAGGCCAGTGCCCACAGCCCCGTGGCGGCGCCCGCCAGCGCCCGGAAGTACTCCGAGTCGATGTTGTGGGCACGCACGAGGTGCGGGATCCGCCAGGCGCGGGCAACCTGTTCGCCCAGGTGTGCGGCCCGGCAACTGTAACTGATCACCGCATCGGCGGATGGCGGCGTGACGGCGAGCGCACGCCGCAGAGCGCCGAGCGGGCGTGAGGTGTATGCATACGGCCGCAGCCTGAGATGCGCCAGCGGAGTCAGGCTACGCGGCAGCCCGATGACCACAGCGCCGGGCAGTGCCGCCTGGTAGGCAGCCAGGTCAAGCGCCTTCGGCGTTGGGACGAGCACCCGCAGCCCGATCCCGGCCGCCGAGGCGGCAGCCAGAAACGTCAACGTCTCCACCCGGCCGCCGGCGTCCGCGGGTAGGAACGGCTCTTCGACCGCAACGATCCAGCGCTCTGTGCCAGCCATCAGCCGCTCCCCTACGTCGGTTCGCCCGGACATCACGCCTGAACGCGTTGAGTGACAGGCCAATTCATGTCCGCATCCACAGCGAACTCGCGATGACTCCGAATGGTTACCTCAAAAACACAGGATACGGTGTTCGCCATGACGGGAGTACGCAGCATTGGACGTAGAGTCGCGATATCGACACTTGGAGCGACGGCAATGTACGGCCACGCCGTGTATCCGCTTTACATCGCGCTGAAAAGCCGTAGTCACCCGGCCGAGAAGCCAGAAGATCCCGACATCTGGCCGTCAATGACCGTGGTCGTCTCGGCATACCGCGAGGCGACGGTGATCAGAAAGAAGATCGATGAACTCTCCGCCGCCGGATATCCGGGTCCACTGGAAATAATCATCGTCGCGGATGACCCAGCCACCGCGCAGGCGGCTCGACGGCCCGGCATCACGGTGCTTTCAGCCGGGGTGCGGCTGGGCAAGTGTGAGGCCGTCAACCGGGGGGTCGCCACCGCGAGTCACGACATCGTGGTGCTCTCGGATGCGAACGCGGGGTTGGCCCCCGGTTCTCTGCGGGCCGCGGCGCGGCATTTCCGCAACCCGACCGTCGGTGCGGTGGCCGGTGAGAAGAGGGTCGATGACCCCGCCGGTGTCCAGGGCTTCTACTGGAAATTCGAGTCCTGGCTGAAACAGTGCGAGTCGACCATCGGCCAGACCATCGGCGTCGTCGGCGAGATGCTCGCGTTCCGCCGGGAGGTCTTCCAGACGCTGCCCCCAGACGTCGCGGTGGACGACGCCTGGCTCGCTCTCGACATCACCGAGGCCGGCCTGCGGGTCGTCTATGAGCCGTCCGCGTACTCGGTCGAGACCCCCAGCTCCACGTACAGCCAGGAGTGGGAACGACGGACCCGGGTGGTGGCCGGCAACCTCGACATGCTCTGGCGCCGCCGGGCGGCGCTGGTGCCAGGTGCCCTACCGGTCACCCCACAGTTGTGGGGGCACCGGCTCGTCCGGTCGTCGTTCGGGCCGATGGCCCACGCCATGCTGATCGCGGTCAGCGTTCCCGCAGCCCGGCACAGCCGGATCGCACGGCTGTTCCTGGCCGGTAACGTCGCGGGAGCGGGCAGCCTGATCACGGTGATCAGGGGTGGTAACCCGCCTGCACCGCTACGCCTCGCGGCCCAGGTCTTCTTCCTGCAAGCCGTGGCACTCGGCGGAATCCGCCGTTTTCTCAAGGGGGAACGGCCGGCGGCCTGGCCGAAACCCGATCGCGCGAGCCCGTTTCCAGACCGATCGACGGTGGTGGTCGGCGAACAGACCGGCCCACCCACCCACACCGCGGTCGATAACAGCCGTTTCGCACATATTCGGAGGCATCGCCATGTATTTTTCCGGCCTGCCCCAGGTGTTCGGTTGGCACGGCTGGGTAATTCCAGGACGTGAATCTGATGCGCACGGCGCGAAGGTAGTCGCCGATGTTGGAGTTGACCGCCGCGCCGCCCGCCGACGGGCATGGCTATCGGATACTCGCTCTCGGGGCGCACGCGGACGACGTGGAGATCGGCGCCGGCGGTACCATCATCACGCTCCTCGCCCGATATCCCACGGCGTCAGTGCACTGGGTCGTCTTCGCGGGATCGGGCGAGCGCGGCGCCGAAGCCGAGACGAGCGCGCGCAATCTGGGCGGCGGCTCGCTGGGTTCCCTGCATCTGCACGAGGTCCGGGACGGCTTCCTTCCCCGGGAATGGGCAGGGGTCAAGGAGGTGCTCCTGGCGATCGCGCGGCAGGTCTGCCCGGATGTGGTGTTCGCGCCGTCGCTGGGCGACGCACATCAGGACCATCGCACGCTCGGGGAACTTGCCTGGCAGGCGTTTCGCGGGGCGCTGATCCTCGGCTACGAGATCCCGAAATGGGACGGCGACATGATGCGTCCCACGCTGTACGTACCGCTGTCGGAGGAAACCGTCGCGGCAAAGCTTGCACACATCACCGAGCACTTTCCCAGCCAGAAGGAGAAGCCCTGGTTCGACGAGGAGACCTTCCAGGCGGTACTGCGGTTACGCGGAGTCGAGTGTGGTACACGTTACGCTGAAGGGTTCGAGGCCCGGAAGGTCATGGTGCGATGGTGACCTGGTATGCCTGCCGGCGCTCAACGGTCGAGCACGGCCTGACAGGGCAGGTTCGCTGACCATCCCGGCGGACTGACCCGCACCGTGACCCCCGCGGAAGCGGGCAGGGTTGCGCAGTGTGCGCGGCCCGCGTCCAGCTCCCGGCTGAACCGGGGGCCGTCACCGCGGGCGTTGTCCATCCAGAACCCCGTTGCCATGGCGAAGACCAGCAGAACCACGAAGGCATACTGCAGGAATCCGACCCGTCGCGGTTCGCCGACAGCCAGGTTGTCGCCAACGGTGACCGCAGAGTCCACGATAACAGCGGTCGCCGACAGCAATATCAGCGCGGGTGCGAGGGCGTACCGCGGGGTTGCAGCCCCGGCGAGTAGCACCGGCCCGGCATAGAGCAACACGCTCTGCCCAACCATGATCATAGCAAGCCAGGTGGATGGTGCCCGGCGACGCTTCCAGGCGAGCGCGGCGAACACGCTGAGCAGCATGACCGCCAGAAGTATGAACAGCACTGCCCGGGGCGAGGTCACCGAACGACCCGGTAGCCTGTCCCCGAACAGCCCGCCAGCCAGCACGTTATGCGCGTAATACACCGGAATCTTCAGTGGGCTGAGCGCCAGCGGTTCGAACGCGCGGTCCGTGTGGCCGGTCACTCGCGGAATCATCTGCACGACGAATCCGGCCAGGAGCACGGCGCCGGGCACCCATCCACGAAGCCCCCGCAACAGCACTCCCCGCAGCAGGGCAACCGGAGCCAGCAGGATCATTGTCGGATCGGAGAACACAGCGAGGGCCACCACCACCACGGCCAACGCGCCGAAGGCCCGCCCGCGCGGGTTCCACAGCAACGCCCACACGCTCGCCGCCATCAGCGGGAAGTGCACGTTCGCGGCGACGTTGTTGAGGACCTCGCCCTGACCCACCGGAAGGACGACGAATGATGCGGCTAGCACCAGCCGCACCGGCCGGTGACGCAGTGTGGCGCCGCTTGCGACATAGACGAAGACAGCGGTGGCTGCAAGGAGCAGGGCCGAGAGGACCGCAAAACCCGCTGCCGCATCCCGCAACGGCAACAGAGCGGCGAGCGCCGCGACCGTCCTCGGCACGACGTGCAGATATCCGGCATAGGTGGTGCTGAAGGCGTCCAGTACCGACAAACGCACGGACTGTTCCAGGAAAATATGCCCATCCTCGGCCCACATCGTGTCGAGCGCGCCGATCCCACCCTGGCGGGCGAGGGACACCAACGTGCCGGCGACCAACGCCGCCAAGAGGAGCAGCACGTTGCCGGGACGCACCAACGGCCCGGAGTCCAGCGGGAACACTGACCGGAGGCGGTCGGACAGCTCAATGCGCGCGGCGAGCCCACGCGGACGCCGATGCGTGACGACGACCCGGCCGGCGGCGACAACGGTCCCGCCGGACCTGCGTGATGCCATCCTTGACCTCCAGTCAGCTCCAGATCCCGCTCTAGATCCGGCCGTCCGTGACCGCCTGCTCGATCCACGGGATGACCTCGTCCAACATGACCTCGAGAGGCGTGTCGGCGGTGAATCCCAGGACGCGCTGGGCCTTGTCCACGTTCGGCACCCGCTTGGCCACGTCGTACTGGAAGGGGTCGTCGCTGATGTAGCGGAACTCCTCGTCCGGACCCTTGATTTTCTTCCAGATCAGCTCGGCCAGCTCCAGGACAGTGGTCGACTGGGCGGTGGAGAGGTTGAAGTCCTCGTTGAGAGCATCCGGATGCTCCATTGCCGTCACGATCCCCGCGGCCAGATCGCCGCCATAGGTGTAGTGCCGCACCTGGCTACCATCACCGAGGATGTGCAACGGGTCCTGGTCCTTGAGTACTTTCTGAACCAGGTCGGGCACCACGTGGCTCATGGCCAGCTTGACGTTGCCCGACAACACCTCGACCTCGCCGAGCGCCCGGCCCTCGCCGACACCGACACAGTTGAAGGGCCGTGCGATCGTGTAGGGCAGCGCGTACTGGTCCCATGCAGCCCGAGCGAAGTACTCGACCGCGAGCTTCTGGAATCCGTAGGAGGAAAGAGGCGGCGCGACCTTGCGCTCGTCGCCTTCCACTGACGGCCAGCGGTCCGTCGACTCGAACACCATCGACGAGCTGAGGTATGTCACCTTGCGCAACCGTCCGCCGGCGCGGAAGACCCGGATAGCGGCATCACACGACGAGGCGATGATGCGCTCGTTCGTGGCGAGCAGGTCATATGCGTAGGTGTGGAAGTAGGAAATCCCACCGATCATGGCCGCGCCGGCGATGAAATGATCGCAGTCGGCGAGCAGTTCACTGAGCAGATCGGTGTCCCGCGCATCGCCCTCGACAAACCGGTAGTTCGGATGCTCGTCGTAGCTGCGGGCGACCGGCCCGTACTTCGAAAGATTGTCCAGACCCACCACGTCGTAGCCACGACCCAGCAGATCCTGCACAACATAGCCACCGATGAAGCCGGCCGAACCGGTCACCAGAACAGTTGCCATCTGTATCATTCCTCGATATCTCTCGGGGCCTCCGCCGACGCGGGAGAACCAGTTTTCGCGCTGTCTTCGGACGGAGTCTCACCCACACCCTTGACCTTCGGGAGCCGCGGGCGGGGATAATTTCCGTTTCGTGGGCCGGGTCCACCGGTTCCCGCGGTGTGCCGCAGGGCCTGAAGTTCGCCGACAGTCAACCTCCGACCGAAGGCGAAGCGGTACCACTGGAGGTACTCGGGCAACCAGCGGGCAAGATCAAAATTTGACTCGCCGAGTGCCCGGTCAAGCCATATCGTCGGAATCTCGGCGACGGGCAGGCCGAGACGGCGCGCCTTGGCGGTCAGCTCAAGACCGATCTCGAAACCGGACCGGCTGTCGATTCCGACGTTACGGACGAAACTGGTGGAATACGCCTTGAAACTGTTCGTCGCGTCCCGGGTACCGATACGTGTCAGTAGCGACAGGGATCGCCCGGCCGCGCGCGACAACACCCGCTTGAGCATGGGGCCGCCCACCTGCTGACCGCCGGGCATGTAACGGGAAGCCGCGGCGACCACCACACCACGGTCAACCAGCCGCGCCAGCTCGTCGATCTGGCGCGGATCGTCACTGCCGTCCGCCATCGTCACCACGGTGACCGGCGCGACCGCGTGCTCTATGCCGAAGCGAATCGCATTCGCCGGCCCCCGCCCGTAGGTGTTGCGGACCGGTCGCACCCGCGGGTCCTTCTCCGCGTAAGCGACCAGGCTCGGCACGGTCGAGTCACCCTCGAAGTCATAGATGACCATGATCTCACACGGGAGACTCACTGATTCCAGCAGGCGGTCCAGCACCGGCACGATGGCGTCACCCTCGTTGTAGACCGGCATCACCACGGACACCCGCGGAGTCATCGGAGGTTCTCCGTACCGCCCTCAGTGGAAAAATAAATCATACCCGCACACCTTCGCCGAGAAGATTCCAGATGTCGACCACCGGCTTGTCCGTCGCCAACGTGGCGTAGTCCGGATGCGGTGCGGCCAGGACGAGGAGATCGGCCCGCTCGAGAACCGTTTCCAACGGCAGCAGACGAGCATCGGTGGTGACATACGGATCGGTGCAGAGCGTGCCGGCCGCCGAGTAGTCGAGAATCCTGCGGAGCTTGTACGACAGGCTTGCCCGGGTGTCGTCACTACCGCCCTTGAACGCCATCCCGAGTATGCCGACGACCATCCCGGCGAGGTCGAATCGTTCCTTCAACCGGGAGACCAGGTAAAGCGGGAGGCCCTCGTTCACCAGCATCGCGGCATGGCCGAGAGCGAACGTGTTGTTGGTTACGGCCGCCAGCTGCATCGTGTCCTTGAACAGACATGGCCCGGCGGCGAGACCGGCACCGGGCAGGTCCGCCGCCCTCGGATAGTTGTGGCCGAGTGCCTTGCGGATGCGCTCGAAATCAAGATCAAGATCGTTCGCAATCATGTAGAACTGGTTGGCGGTCGCGAACTTGATGTACCGCCAGGTGTTGGTGAACAGCTTCGCGAGCTCGGCCTCCTCGGGCTGGAGGTCCACGATCTCGCTGGTGAGAACGGCGAAGAGCGCGGTCGCGCGCACCCTGGTGGCGTCCGTCCGGGCGGCGACGATCTGCGGGAGCTCGAACAGCTCGGTCATGGCCCGCCCTTCGGCGATCCGTTCCGGGCAGAAGGCGACCTGGATGTCGCGACCGATCTCCGAGATGAGTTTCTCCACCAGAGCGGTCACGCCCGGGTAGACGGTGCTGCGCAGGATGAGCAGCTGGCCGTCGACAAGATGATCCGAGAACGTACGTATCGCCCTGGGTACCACCTGCGGGTCGGGGTTGAGATGCCCGTCCACAGGCGTACCGACCACGACCACTACGTGCTCCGCTTCGGAAATCACCGCCGGATCGGTCGTGGCACGTAGCTGACCCGCCGCCGTCATCTCGGCGAGTACCCCGGCGGCGCCCGGCTCCCGGAAGGGCAGGCGACCTTCGTTGACGATCCCTACCGCGCCCGCGTCGATGTCGTACAGGCGGACCCGCTGGCCGCGCGAGGCCAGCGCGATACCCAGTGGAAGCCCCACGTGGCCGCAGCCACCCACGATGACGACATCCGTGGGAAACGGCCGCACCGCCGCCGGCTGCACGGTGCCGGTGCCGGTGCCGGTGTCACGATTCTGTGTCACTTTCTCCCCCAAAACCTCATCAGCGTGAGCGCGTCGCAGAGCTGCAGCGGTTCCCCAGCGCGGGCCTGCCAGGTCACGACTTCCCGCGCCGTGGGCATGGTCATGGCCCGGCCGCCGGCGGACCACTCGAAATGTCCGGAACCCCGATCAACGAGGCAACCGGCGGGAACCCGACCGCGGGGTTGATGGACAACAGCAGTCGCAACGCCCGTCTGTGTGTCGGCGACCGGCGGGCACGAAGACCCGCGTTGAGAATCAACGCCCAGCGCATCGCGCGCGCGGCGGCCACACCTCGGCGATGGCGCTGCAGCCGTACTCTGTTCATCTGACCCAGAGCCCATAGCTGCGGCGAGAAATTCTGATCACCACCCAGCTGGACGGCGCCCGCCGGTGGTACGTAGCGCAGCAGGAATCCGTGATCGCGAGCGCGGAGGATGAAGTCGGTCTCCTCCGAGTACAGAAAGAAGGACTCGTCCCAGGGACCCACCGCGTCCAGGCACTCCCGGGAGATCAGCATAGCGGCACCGGTTGCCCAGTCCGCGACCTGGGGTGAGGCGTACAGACGGTCGTCCATGACGACCTCCCCGAGCGTCGCAGTCCGCCCGGATCGCTCACCACCGAGCACCGCTTCGCCCAGCGCCCGAAGCACCGTGGGCTCACGGCGCAGCGAGTGGTGCAACCGGCCGTGAGCATCACGCAATCTCGGGACGCAGATGCCGGTGTCGAAGGGCCGCAGGGCGTCCCACAGCGCCGTGACACTGCCCCGGTCAAGCCGAACGTCGGAATTGATCACCAGAGCCGCCCGTCGCGGCTGCACGGTGGCAAGGCCGGCGTTGACACCCGCCGCGTATCCGTTGTTCGCGCCGGTCTCGACAACCAACGCGTCCGGGTCGGCCTTGCCGACCAGAACCGTCGTGTCATCGGTCGAGCCGTTGTCGACGACCACGACCCGCCACGAGAGCCCGCCGCGCGAGCCCGCCGCGAAGGCCCCGGGCAGTGCATCCAGGCAGTCCACGATGACCTCGGCGCTGTTGGACGTGACGACGACCACCGTCACGTCCGGCTGCTCCCCGGCCAGCGATACCGCGTGCGCCGAAGAATCACCCAGGGACGGCATGTGCAGCGCCGCCGGCTCCGCCGAAGCTGGCATCTGGGCAGAGCCCGATGGCTGACGGTCAGCGGTCACTGTGACGCCTCTGCCGGCGGGGCCAACCTGGCGTGGGATGCGGGCTGACCCTGGCGAACGACCCATGACTCAGCCGGAACCGGGTACGCGCCGGCGAGGACACGGCGCCGCAGCCGAAGCTGGGCCGGTGGCTGCCTGCTCACCAGCGTCCGCCAGATGAACAGTGGATTACCGACCAGGTAGCGACGCCACATCCGGCGTGGCTCGACGCTGAGGCGCCACATCCACTCCAGGCGATTTTTGATCATCCAAGCCGGGGCGCGCGGCACCCGGCCGGCTGTGAAGTCGAGAAACGCGCCGACCCCGACCCCGAGGCGCACGCCGGTGGCTTCCAGATAGCGGTCCAGCCACAGCTCCTGTAACGGGTTCCCGAGTGCGGTCACCAGCAGGTCAGCCCGTGCCGCCCTGATCTCCTCGACAACCGAGTCCGGATCGTCCGTCCAGCCATAGCCGTCCCGAACTCCAGCGATGCGTAGCCCCGGGATCCGTTCCCGTAGGACATCACCGGCTTGGCCGGCCACACCGGCCCGACCGCCGAACAGGAAGACCCGATACCCCTGTTCGGCGGCGAGGGTGAGCAGCACCGGGGTGAAATCCGTACCGTTGAGGTTCGCGGCGAAACGCAGCCCTCGCATCCTGGCTGCGACCGCGACACCGATACCGTCCGGCAGCACCAGGTGAGCCCGCTGCAGCGCAGCCCGGTAGGCGATGTCGGTGTAGGCGAGATTGAGCGAGTGCGCGTTGACATAGGCAACGAGTGCGGGCCGGGGATCCTCCATCGCTGCCCGGACGGCGTTGCGCGCGTCGGCAACCGTCAGACAGACCAGGGGGATGCCCTGCAGCTCGATGGACGGGAAGGACGCGTTTTCCTCCGCCGCTCCACGCAGCATGCCCCGAACGAACCGGCTGCGGGTCGACGGCAACCCGCCTGGAGATAACTCAGAATAACCGTCGGTTTTTACCGACGGTTCACTCTCACTACCCACGGCTATGCCAACGACAGCACAATCGTCGCGTGACTGGGCCCCCGTCATCCATCCCCCCCAGGTATGGCGCACTCCCACCGGCCAAATCGAGCCTAGCAGATTCGACCACGCACCAGTATCACCGGTCGCCGGCCACGACCGGCTCCACGGACAACCCCCGCCCGGTATCGGGGAACCACTCGCCACGCTGGCGGAACTCTTCTGGGATCGCAACCTGAAGGCAGGACCGGCAAGCCTTCCACGAATACAGGAAAAAGCCTGGTGAGAGTAGCCGTCAAGCCATGCGAAGGATAATCACGCAACCTGCAGTACTGATCAACGGGCCGCACCGGTCATCTGGTCGACCAAAGGCCGTGCAGGTGCAACCGAGGCGAGGGACGCACGAGGCTCCGGACGGCCCTGCTCAATCTGATCATGAGGTTGACTCGACAATCGCCACATCGCGCCGGCAAGACCAATCAACAAGAAGAGCAGCCCACCACACATCGGGAAGCTGAGTGCGTCAAAGGTCGCGAAGCTGACCATTGCCGCCGCGATGGCCGCCGCGATCCCCTGAGCAAGATCCTTACGAATGGGATCGTCGTTACGCCGGCGCGCACCGCGAGCGGTGAAGATTCCGATCAGGAAGGTCAACAGCAACAGGACCAGGCCGATCAGCCCAGCATCCACGATGGTCATCAGATACTGGTTGTCCAGGAACCGGTACATGCTCGGGATGAACGTACGAAAACCTCGCCCGAACAACGGATGTAATGCAATGTACTTCGCGGCCGCCGCATAGTCCTCGGTCCGGCCCGTGGTGCTCGGGTCGCTGCTGATGTTTGTGAACAGGCTCGTGATCGTACCGAGCAATCCGGGAATCATCAGTCGCACGCCGACGAGAAACAGTGGCATCACCTTGAGCGTGGCGAGTCGCCGCCGGCGATCCCAACTCGGGATGATGAAAAGGGCAACCACCACGATGGTAAGAATCGCCGACCGTGACACCGACATGGGCAGTGCGAGGCCGATGCTGCCCGCGGCGAACCACCGCCGCACCTTCAGCTTCCCCGGCGGTGCGGCAAACGCACGGCTTATCGCGAGAGGAAACAGCATTCCCAGTACCACACCGAACTCGATCGGATGGCTCGCGGTACCGGTGATCCGGCGGAATATCGACCGGGCGGAGATGAGATCAAGGGTCCCGTTCACCCGTAGACCCGGAATGTGGATGTATCCGGCGATGTTGAGGCCGATCGAGAACTGCAGTATGCCGAGGACCGCGAGAAAGACACCCATCCCGACCAGACGGCTGATCAGATCGTCCAACCGGCTCCACGACCGGATGCCGTCCGCGGTTATCAGGGCCACACCGGCCCAGGTCGCCAACAGCAATAATCCACGGTCAGCGGCGCGGAGTTCTTCGGGGACGATATCCGGCCGCATCGCACCGGCCGCGTAACTTCCCAACACCATGGCGGACAGGAACACCATCGCGATACGGACCGGCTGTGGGCCTGATGCCACACCCCCGAACGGCAGCATG
This sequence comes from Protofrankia sp. Cr2, assembly GCF_963555885.1. Classification (NCBI taxonomy): domain Bacteria; kingdom Bacillati; phylum Actinomycetota; class Actinomycetes; order Frankiales; family Frankiaceae; genus Protofrankia; species Protofrankia sp. Cr2. The sequence continues at coordinate 98,849 of NZ_CAUVXG010000008.1, read as the reverse complement.
ACTGCGAGGATCCACCAGAACAGGCAGACCATTCCCAACAGATTGGCCGGTGTACCTGCGGCGCCGAGAGGGCCGAAAATCAGCTGTGACGGAATACCGAGAAGGAGCAGAACATAAAGCGACAACAATGAAGTGACATCTACATATGGCAGGTGAACACGAGGCGACACGAACCGGGCGGTACCGAAGGGCAGACCACGCATTGGCCGGCCTACTTTTCGGAACGGCGACGCAGGCCTACCAGAACCATCGTGGTCTCACGGGTGTCCCGTGGCTGCGCGGGGCCCTGCTTCTCGTCGTCTCCCTCGTCATCCCAGTCCAGCTCCTCCAGCTCCTCCAGATCTTCGGAATCAACGTCGCTGCCGTCGTCCTCCTCCACATCATCGACGCTGCGCCCCTTGGCGGACGCCGCGGAGTCGCGCGAATCGCCCCGCGACCGGGCTGCGCCCTTCGAACTCGCGCCGCTCGGCGAGCCGGTGGTGCGCCGGCCGCGGACCGCGGCGGCCAAGGCCGCGCGCCGCCCGGTAAAGGCTCCCTCGGCGATGAAACACATCGTGACCGATAGGATGAGACCAAGCGCGACTACACCGAGTAGCGCCCGAATCTGGCTCCCGTGGAGTACATCGGGTTCGCTCGGGGAAATAAGTTGGCTGGCCCGGATCATCGCGTTCTTCGGCACGTTCTGCATGACCTGCAGCTTTTCAAGCTCGGTCCCGGCCACCTTGACCAGCACGGAGGCCGTGTTGGTCGCAGCGGCCGGTGAAGTGTCCGTTGCGGCAATCTCAAGCACTGGAGAACCATCGGCTACCAGCGCGATGGTGTAGGCCGACGTGGCGTGTGCGGCCTTGAGCTCCTGTCGAACGCTTTCGGTCCCCATGATCCGAGTAAGAACGTCCGCGGTGTTACCCAGGGGTAGGGACAGATACGGGTTTCGGCTCGCCGCCGTGCTGGTCGTACCGGCGTCCGACGTCGGCGGAAGTACCACCACCGCCGCATGGGCTTGGAATGTCGGACCGATGGTGGCGCGCACGCCGACCCCAGCCAGGCCGGTCAGAATAATCCCGACGATCAGGATATACCAGCGACGGACAAGAACCCCGATGAAATCCGAAAAATACACTCGTGCCCCTTGCCCCCCAGCGCGGGTCAGCATTGCGCCGACACCGGATCAGGTCCAAGATACACGGCCGACATCCGAGCGAGAAGGGCGTTGGAGCTTGTCGTGACGATGCACGACAAGCGACAACAACCCAACAAGATACCAAGCATCCCCCCTCGACGCCACTATTTGAGCTCAGGAAGATGAACGTCATGTGACGAGAACGAATCTTGCCGCAGGCCTGCCCCGGGCGCCCGGGATGGCGGGGCGGCGGGGTGCGCGCCGACGCGACATGCCCCCGCGCATCCCACCGACCGGCCTGATGATCAGGCCGCGCCCCACCACAACGTAGGCCGCCAGCGATAACCACCCGTTAGCGCTCCGGGGACTGCGGCCTCCGGGCACGCGATCTGACGATCGTCGCGCGCCCTTCGACCCGTCAGAGCGCCCGACAATAGAAAAGTAGATCAAGGAGCGGGGCTGAGGTGCGTAGATCGTGAGGTGCGAGGAGGAAGTCACCGGAGGTGTCGGGTGGCGACCGACGACAACAACGCGAGTTGCGTGCCCCGGCCCCGCGACGCCGCGTCCCCTATTGCCGGTCGCTCTTATGAGACCGGAGTCAAAGGAGCGGCCGTGGGCTCATCTGAGGGCTGCGACGCCGGTCGAAACAGGACATCGGTCCAGTAGTTGGAGTCGCGGTAGGTCGTCTCAGGAAAGCCGCCGCCGTAGTGATACACCCCGCTGGTCGCCCCGGCGACGCGCAACGGCCCGCTGACCGGCACGACCTGATCGAAGAACTCGGGGGTCGCCGAGTAATGGCCCGTCGGCGCGAAATACGAGGCCGTGTACGTGATGGCCGCCTGCACCGACACGGGCTTGGCCAGCATCACCACCTGCCAGCCGGTATCGCTTTCACCGGTAGCGGTGGCCATCGCCAGCCGCTCACCGGCGCCGGACCACAGACTGACCGTATGTTCACCGATGTTGTCGGGACCCTTGTAAAACCGTATTCCAAGGATGTCGCCCGGGATGTCGACACGGAACCGGAGCCCGACTTCGACCGCGGCGGGGTCCGGATCGGCCTCGGGCACGGGCTTGGCGTCGTTGTTCCAGAGGGAGATCAGTTGCGACCGCGCCTGTGGGCTCGGGCTCACCGACGGCCTCGGTCCGTCCCCGACGGAATCGGAGCAGCCAGCGGCCGCGAGCCCCACCACGCCCAGGAGCAGGACCGCTACGACCCGAGGCGCATGCCGGTGGTACCCACGGCGGCCGCCGCGTACCCCGGGAACCCGGGCCTTCCCCACCGAGGAAAATCCATGCTCGAACGTGCGTCGGCCCGCTGGCCACCACGCCCGACCGGACCCGTGCGCGGATCGACCGGCAACCCCGAGCGAAGGACGAATGAAGGTCGTCATATAGACATATCCTTTGGTCGGGACACCGATTCAAGTGATCGCCTGCTGGCGACGCGACCGATGCGCAATGAACACGCTGCATATGCCTGAGAGCAGTACCGTCGCCGACGGTGATGCATCCATCGCCTCTCGCGATTCACTCCGGAAGGGCACCCTGCACACCCGTCCCGGATGGAGCAGTGAGGCAACGCGGCGTTGTCATCGTGTTGTTTCCAGATGATGTCAACGATGACATTAACGATGACAATAACGATGATCGGCATAAATTCTAGCAGAACCAGGCTTCGATAAGCGCCACCGCATGGCCGCGACACCGACCGGCCAGTCGCAGATGGGGGAACCATGCCGCACATGCCGGCAAACGCGTCAACACCTGGGGTGCCATCCCCGCAGACCTTGGCCGATCCGGCCCAGGGACCGTCCGCCGAGAACCATGACGACAACGACCAGGAGGGCAACACCGACGGGGGCGACAACAACCAGGGCGACAACAACCAGGGCGACGGCACCGGAGCGAGGCTCGGCGGGGCCGTCCGGCGCGGCCTCGGCTTCAGCGTCCTGAACAATGCGCTCAGCCGCCTGGGCACCGTCGTCACCGGGGTCGTCCTCGCCCGACTGCTCAGCCCGTCGGACTACGGCGACTTCGCGGTCGCGCTGGTCGTCCTGAATGCGCTGTTGTCCATCAACGAGCTGGGTGTCTCCCTCGCGATCGTGCGTTGGCCGGGGAACCCACGACTGATCGCCTCGACCGTACAGACGTTGTCGACCGGCTTCAGTACCGGACTTTTCCTGCTCACCCTGGTGCTGGCACCTGCCATCGCACGTCTGCTCGGCTCAGGCGAGGCGACCGGCCTGGTCCGGCTGCTGGCAGCCAGCATGATCGTCGATGGATTGGCATCGGTTCCCGCGGCGTTGCTCACCCGCGGTTTCCAACAGGGCCGGCGAATGGTCGCCGACCTTGCCGGGCTCGTTGTCAACACGACTGCCACCCTCGGGCTGGCCGTCCTCGGGCATGGCGCCTGGAGCCTGGCCATCGGTTATCTGGCCGGTAACATCACCACCTCATTGCTGATCTTCATCTTCGCCGGAGCACAGATCCGGTTCGGCTTCGACCGGAGTCAGGTCCGCGCGTTGCTGGACTTCGGTCTTCCGCTGGCGGGCTCAAGTCTGCTGGTCTTCGGAGTGCTCAACGTCGACTATGTCGTCGTCGGCGCTGTCCTGGGACCGGTGGCGCTCGGTTTCTACATGTTGGCGTTCAACCTTTCCAGCTGGCCGGTCAACATGTTCTCCCTGGCCGTGCGCAGAGTGGCCATGCCGGCGTTCGCCCGGCTGTCGACCGATCGCCGTGCGCTCAGCGACGCGTTCGCCCGCTCGATCGCACTGCTGATGGCGGCCACGCTGCCGGTCTGCGCGATCCTCGCCGTGCTCGCCGGGCCGGTGATCCGCACCGTCTACGGATCGAAATGGGATGCCGCCGCCGACGCCCTGCGCTGGCTCGCGGTCCTCGGGGCCGCCCGCGTCGCCGCCGAACTCGCCTACGACCTGCTGGTGGGTGCCGGCCGATCCCGCGCGGTCTTCGCCGTCCAGGGGATCTGGCTGGTGGTCCTCACCCCGGCCCTGCTCATCGGCGCACACACGGCCGGCATCGGTGGTGTCGCCTTCGCCCAGGCCGCGGTGGCCGTGGCGGTCGTAGGCCCCGCCTTCATGTTCGCCATTGCGCGGGCGGACGTCCGCCCCACCGCCGCCCTGCGGTACTGCGGCCGGCCGGCCGTCGCAACCACTGCCCTTGTCCTGGTGATGACGGGCCTCGGCACGGCGGTACACGGGGACGCCGCCCGGCTGGTCCTGCTCCCCCTCGCCGGGCTCGCCGTGTGCGTCGTACTCCTGTTCCCGCTGCTGCGGCTGGCCCGATCAACACCGGAACAGCCGCAGCATTCCTATGGCACGGAAACAGCGGAGGGCATCGAGCCACCGGCAGGCGCCGAGACACCGCCAGGCGCCGAGACACCGGCTGACACCGCCTCGCACAGCCCGTCGGTGTCAGCCGCCGGCTTGTAAACCTTCGAGCAGGCCACGCAGCGCAGCTGCGAATCAAGCCGTTCCCCACAGGCACAGACCCAGCCCAGGGCCCGTCCGGGATTGCCCGCGACCAGTGCGTACGCGGGTACATCCCGGACGACGACGGCTCCGGCAGCCACGAACGCGTACTCGCCCACGATCACCCCGGCGACGATCGTGGCATTGGCCCCGATCGTCGCACCACGGCGGATCAGCGTCGGGGTGAGCGCGTCCCGGGTCTTCTTCACCTCGGCACGCGGCCGGAAGTCGTTGGTGAAGACCATGTTCGGACCCAGGAAGACATCGTCCTCCACGGTGACCAGATCCCACACGAGCACCGCGTTCTTCACCGTCACCCGGTCGCCGATCCGGGCGCCGGACTCGACGAACACGTGGTCACAGATGTTGCAGTCCGCGCCGATCACGGCACCGGGCAGCACGTGCGCGAACGCCCAGACCCGGGTTCCCGGGCCTACCTCGTCGCTCTCGCACAGGCCGTGGGAATGGACGAAAACGGCCTCCCCACTCATGAGGCGGCGTCCTCGGTCAGCCCGACACCCGCGTCCGGTGGCCCAATCGTCTGGGTCCCCCGGTGGAGGACGCCGTAGGCAAACATGATCATGACAGTGCTCTCCGCAACTCTTCGGTCACCCGCTCCTGCTGTTCGGGGGTGATGTGCGGGTACAAGGGCAGGGAAAGAATCTCCCCGGCCGCCTTTTCGGCGACGGGAAAATCACCGACACCGTAGCCGAGGCCCGCAAAGGCCGGCTGCAGGTTCAGCGGCACCGGGTAGTGGATCCCGGCTCCGACACCCTGTTCATGCAGCCGTGCCAGCACCGCGTCCCGGTCGGGAACACGAACCACGTAGAGGTGCCAGACATGGACGTTACCCGGCAGCGTCGCCGGTAGCCGGACCCGGGAGTCCGCACCCAACAGCTCGTCGTAGCGCCGGGCCGCGACAGCCCGCGCCTCGTTCCACCGGGCCAGCCTGGCCAGCTTGGCCCGCAACACCACGGCCTGCAGGGTATCGAGCCGCGAGTTGAAACCCAGCGACTCATGCACGTACTTGCGTTCGCTGCCGTGCGCGCCCAGCAGCCGCACCTTGCGCGCGAGCTCGGCATCGTCGGTCAGGACGGCACCGGCGTCGCCGGCCGCACCCAGGTTCTTGCCCGGATAGAAGCTGGTGGCCGCCAGCAGTCCCAGCCCGCCGGCAGGCCGTCCACCACGGACGGCGCCCTGTGCCTGCGCGGCATCCTCGACGACGATGGTGTCGGGGCGGCACGCGGCCGCGATCTGCTCCACCGGCGCGGCCTGCCCGTACAGATGGACTGGGATCACGGCGCGGGTACGGTCGGTCAACGCCCCACCCAGCGCGTCCGGATCCATGAGCAGATGATCGTCATCTACGTCGACGAACACCGGCCGCGCACCCGCACGGACCACGGCCTCGGCGGTAGCCACGAAGGTATTCACCGGGATGACGACCTCGTCAGTGCCGGCACTGGCACTGTTCGCAGCACTCACCACGGTGCCCGCACCGACACCGGCCGCCCGCAGCGCCAGCTCGATCGCGTCAGTGCCGTTGCCCACACCCACGCAGTACCCGACTTGGCAGAAGTCGGCATACTCGCGCTCGAATGCCGAAACGTGCTTTCCACCGACAAACGCGGTGGTCGCGAGCACTTCGTCGAACCCGGCCCGCACCTCCTCGGCGATCTCGGCCTGCGCAGCCGCCAGATCCACCAGCGGAATCGTGGTCACCGCAACGTCCCTTCGATGGGGTGAGACGGCAGCCCCGCGGAGCCTGGAGCCGCCGGATCTGACAATGGTTGACCGGACGCAGATACCACGGCCGCGGACTTCGCCGGGCCGCCCCGGGCCTGCGGGTTACCGGGCTGGACACGACGGGCGTTGAAATCGTCCAACGCCGCCTGCCCGCGGAGTTGGTCATAGTGCCGTCGTACCTCGTGGGCGAACAGGCCGGCCGCGCTGACCCCGAGTGTGCGCACGTCCGGCCGACCGGCGCCGGTTGCCAGCGTCCGGGTGTACAGCGCCTCCTGGACGCGGGCCGCCCGTTCCAACGAGAAACGTTGCGTCACCAGTTCGCGACCATAGTCACCCAGCTCACGGCGACGGTCCGCGTCGGCGAGCAACGGCCGCAGGATCGTGACCAGTCTGCGCGCACCGCTGGTCCGGTCGCCCGTACCAATGCCGTACCAGCCCTGCCAGAGAAAGGTCGCCACACTGTCGGGAGTCAACAGCTCGAAAAAGCCACCCTCGCCCTGGACCACCAGCGGCTTGGCAAAAGCTGACGCCCGCAGGGCCGACCCGCCCATGCCGATCGAGATATCGGCGAGAGCATAGGCGGGGCGTGGATCGGTGAGTTCACCGGTGAGCACGACCACCTGTCGGCCCCGGACAGCGCCGACCCGCGCGACATGCGCGGCGAGCTGGTCGCGCGCAGGGCCGTCACCGACCACCACCAGCCGAACCGGCATGTCCACCGCCAGCCGTGCCACCGCGTCGACCGCAGCCAGGAGTCCTTCCAGCTTCAGCTCGGTTGCCAACCGTGACACGACGACCACATGGAGGTCGGCCGGGTCCAGATCGAAACGCGTTCGCAGCTCGGTGAGCGCAACGTCGCTGACCGCATCCGGGGCGTTGAGACGCACGTCGACCGGTGGCTCGATGAGGTCGACCGGACCGCGCCGGGCGGCCCGTGCGGACTCGCCGATCAGCTCGGTGCCCACCACCAGAGGCATCGTCGCGGGCAGGAACGGTGCGACCGCCATGGACATCACCGTGGCGAACGCCGGTACGCCCAACCTCGTCCGCGGCCCGACGAACGCCTCCAACGCGGGCGGCCATTCATAGCCGTGTACCAGGTCGATCCGGCGCTCGCGCACCACCTGGCACAGCGCGCTCATCACCCGGGGCGACGGCCGACGCCCCGGCTTCGGCGACGCGACATAGTCAAGCTTGAGATCACCGACCGTGTCGACCAGCGGACCGGGCACCCCGAAGACGGTCACCTCATGACCGAGGTCCCGCACGGCCCCGGCGAGCTCCACCGCGTTGAGCTGGCTTCCCCCGATCTCCATCATGTGGGGATAGACCAGGATCCTCACGGTCTGCGCACACCCTGTCCGACAGCGGCATCCGCCAGGTCCGCACCAGCACCGCCCCCATCGCTACCAGCGGTGATGTCCAGCAGAGCCGCAACCACACGATCATGCTGTTGCTCGGTCATCGTGTGGAACAGCGGCAGGATGAGTGACTGCCCGGTCAGCCATTCGGTAACAGGAAGATCGTCACGGCGATGCCCACCATAGGCGGGTTCCAGATGAGAGGCCATGATTCCACGTCGGGCCGAGATGCCGCGCTCGGCGAGACGAGCGAGCAGTTCGTTGCGACTGACCGCTGACGTCGGCGGAACGACCCAGAAGCTCTGGTAGTTCGTTGTCCCGTTCGATGGGTCACCTACGGTCACCAACCCTGGGATCGCAGCAAGCAACCGCTGGTAGCGCTCGGCAAGGAAGCGGCGGCGTTCGACCATCGCGTCGAGCTTCGCCAGCTGAACCAGCCCGACCGCGGCCTGGATGTCGGTCATCCGATAGTTGAAACCGGTCTCGACGTAGCTTTCCAACACCGGCGCCCGGCTGCGGTGCCGCTCGGCCGCGCTCACGTTCATCCCGTGCTCGCGCAGCCGCCGCGCACGTGCGGCCCAGGTGGGATCGGTGGTGGTGAGCATTCCCCCCTCACCGGTGGTGAGCAGCTTGCGCGGGTGGAACGACCAGGCCGCCAGCGGTGCACCCGCGCCGACCGACCGACCGTTCATCGTCGACCCGACGGCGCAGGCCGCATCCTCGATCACCGCGACACCGCGCGGCCCGCACAACTGGGAAACCCCGTCGACATCGGCGGGTACCCCGCCCTGGTGCACGACGATCACCGCCCGGGTGCGGCCGGTGAGGACGGGAGCCACCGTGTCTGGCGTGACGTTGCCCGTCGACGCCTCGACGTCGGCGAACACCACGGTGGCACCGACATAACGGACGACATTCGCCGTGGCGATGAACGACAGGGACGGCACCACCACCTCGTCACCGGGGCCGATGTCCAACAGCACCAGCGCGAGATGCAGCGCGGTCGTGCAGGACGACACCGCGACCGCCTCGCCGCCCCCGAGACGGTCTGCGAACGCACGTTCGAATTCGGCGACCCGTGGCCCCTGCGCCACCCATCCGGACCGGACGGCGTCCGCCGCAGCCTGCGCCTCCTGCTCGCCCAGCCAGGGCGTCATCACCGGAATCGAACTCATCGGTCGACTCCCTTCAACGAGGCGAGCGCCGTGACACTCGCCAGATCACCGGCAGGCCCCGGCGGCAGACCGCACAGCTGCGCAAGCTCCGCCGTGCGGGCCGCCCAGTCATGGCGAAGGGCGAACGCTCGCCTGGCAGCCGCCAGGCCATCGGTACGGACCACATCCAGCGCCGCAGCGGTCGCCTCGGCGAACCGCGGCGGGCTCGCGCCGATACTGAGCAGATCGGTGTCCAGCCACCGGCTGGCGGGCAGATCGGTACTCACCGCTCCCCGACCCGCGGCCAGGTACTCCAGGGTCTTGAGCGGGAAACTGGCCTGGTTGAAGGCTGAGTCGGTATACGGCGTCAGCCCCACATCGATCATGCGCAGGTAGGATGGCAGGTCCGCGAACGCCTTCGGGCCCACCCACTCCACGTTGGGCCGCGACAGCAGCGCATCCAGACGCTTGATCTCGAATGTCGCCTGCCGCGGCCCGACGAGCAGGATGGAGATACCCCGATCGGCCACAGCCTCCAGGTGGGTCAGATCGATACGGTCGGAAAGGTGCCCGACAAAGCCCGCGATCGGGGATGCAAGGTGCACATCCTCCGGCAGCGGTGCGTTGTCGCAGTCCGCGAAGTGACCGGCGTCGACACCGTTGGGAACCAGCACCGGCTCGGTTCCCATGGCCCGCCACCGGTCCACCAGCACCGGGGAGACCCCCACAACGACATGCGCCTTGGCAAGCTGACGCTGCTCGGCCTGCTCCAGCCATGGTCTGGACACGCCCATCAACTCGGCACCGGCGACGAAGTCATCGGTGCCGTAGAAGACCCGGCGCGCGCCGGGCGCGACATCGAGCATGTCGGCAAGGGAGTCCACAATCACCGCGCGGACCGTCGCACCGATCCGGCGCAGGGCCCGCCGGACGGCGTCCCGGGCGGCCAGTCGCGCTGCTTCCCGCATGATCGGACGACTCACCCCGGGCGGGGTGACGGGCGTCAGCCTGATGATTCCCGGCTGGACCACGCGCAGCCGGGGACGACGCAGGGCAGCGGCGGTGTTGCGGTCCTTCAGCGGTGTCAGGTAGGAGATCGGCGGGTCAACCCACAACACCGGGATCTGGCGGGACAGATGCAGCGCAACATGCCGCATCGGAAACCAGATCCCATCCCAGGACGTACCGGAGCTGCAGACCACGAGCTCGCGCGGACGCGGAAGCGGCGAGGGGCTCATGAGGCGAGCTCCGGCCGCGCCTCGCGCCACCATTCCACCAGCTGCCCCAAGCCGTCGGCGAGGCCCACCTCGGCCTTGAAACCCAACCGGGACGCGGCTGCGGAGGTGTCCGCGAGACGACGGGCCACCGGATTCACCCGACGCGCCGGTCCGTACTCCAGGCCGAGATGACCGGCGTCCATCACCGCAGCCAGGGCCTCGGCGAGTTCGCGCAACGAGGTCTCGACGCCGGATGCGACGTTGAAGACCTCGTCGGTGATGTCCGCCTGCGCCGCTGCCAGGTTGGCTCGGGCGATATCCGAGGTGAACACGAAGTCCATGGTCTGCGTGCCGTCGCCGAGGATGAGCGGCGGCTGGCCGCCGGCGATCCGCTCCATCCACCGCACCAGGACTTCGGTGTAGACCCCGTGAACGTCCATGCGCGGCCCGTACACGTTGAAATACCGCAACGCGACGTAGTCAAGGCCGTACATGGCATGGAAGCTGCGCAGCAGACCTTCGTTGAAGACCTTCGCCGCGCCGTAGATCGTGTCGTTGTGATACGGATGATGATCTTCAGACGTGGGGAACGCCGACGCCTGGCCGTACACCGATGCCGACGACGAGGCCACCACCTTGCGCACACCGGCCGCGACCGCGGCTTCCAGGACGTCGAAGGTCCCGTCGACGAGCACCTCGAGTGCCAGCCGTGGTTCCTCGGCGCACTGGGTGATCCGGATGGCGGCGAGGTGGAACAGAACGTCGGTTCCGGGCATCAGTTCCGCCAGCAGCGCACGGTCACAGATGTCGCCGTTGACCAGGCGCACCCGCCCGGACTTCATGGCGGTCGCAAGGTTGGCCTCACGACCGCGCGTCAGGTTGTCGAGTACCACGATTTCGGCCACGCCCGCCTCGACAAGCTGATCACACACGGTCGAACCGATCGTGCCGGCGCCACCGGTGACCAGGCACCGGGTGCCGGCAAGGTCGACTGCGGCGTTGTTCACTGCGACGCCGTCCGCGGCCCCGGTCATCGGGCGACCTCCAGCAGCGGGACGCGGGCGCCGCCCGAGCGCAGGCTGCGCGACGCCGCTTCGAGCATTCCCAGGACCCGCAGGCCGGCGCGACCATCGGTCGCGGGCGGGTTCCCACTGTCGATAGCCGTCGCCCACTGGGTCATCACGGTACTCAGCGCTTCCCGCTCGGCCAACGCAGGGGCGATCATGTCGCCACTGCGATAGGAGATCATCATGTTCCGCCTGCTCTCACTTTCCAGCACGTCGGCTTCCGCGAGATCGACCCCACGGTCATAGATCGACAGACGCTGCGCGGGGTTGAGGTCGTTCCAGACAAGGGTCCGCCGCGAACCGCCGACGATCACCGTCCGAACCTTGATCGGCGAAAGCCAGTTCACATGGGTATGGGCGATCGCGCCGTTGGACAGTGCCATCGACAGGTAGCCGACACAGGCCCTGCCCGCGCCGATCGGGTCGGCACCGGTGGCCGTCACGGCCTCGGGCGTCACCCCCTCCGGCAGGATGAAGTCAAAGATCGACAAATCGTGCGGAGCGAGATCCCAGATCACGTCGACGTCGCGCTGAACAAGACCGAGGTTCACGCGTACCGAGTCGACGTACTGGATCTCGCCGAGGGCGCCGGACCGGACGAGTTCGCGGATCTTCATGACCGCCGGCGTGTAGCAGTAGGTGTGGTCGCACATGAGAACGAGACCACGGGACTCTGCGGCGTCGACCAGCTTGCGACCCTCCGCCACCGATGAGGCGAGCGGCTTTTCGACGAGCACGTGCTTGCCCGCGTCCAGTGCCCGCAGCGCAACGTCCACGTGTGTGGCGGCCGGCGTGGCGATGGCCACCGCCTGCACTTCTGGATCATCAAGAATGTCATCGAGACGGTCGGTGGCCTGGACATCGCCGTACGAACCGACAACCGCACGGGCGCGGTCGGTGTCGATGTCGCACAGCCATCTGAGCCGGAACTCCGAGCTCCCCTGGATGTTTCGGACGAGGTTGGGACCCCAGTACCCCGCACCGACGACGGCGGCGCCGATCAAGGACAACGCTTTCCCCCCCAAAAGACAGTACGGGTTTGCCGGGCACGCGAGCGCACCCGGCAAACTCCGCAGCGAATCACCCCGCGACCGCGCGGCTACGAGGTCGGATCAAACACCACATCAACCCAGTAGTTGGCGGCATTATACGTACCCGTCGGAAACACTGAGGCGACCGAGTAGGCATATACACCGTTTCCACCGGACGAACCGCTGGACGGTGCGGTGAGCGGCCCGCTCGTCAGCCCGGACGACAGGAAGTAGCCGCCATTGGCAGCGTAGTGGCCGACGGCGGTGTGGTACGAGACCACATACGTGTTACCCGCCGTGACGGCAACGGGCGTCGAGAAGTGAACCTCCTGCCATCCGGTAGTTGACTCACCGGTAAACGTTGCGGTGGCGAGTGCCGTACCGGAGCTGCTCCACAGTGTTCCCGTATGCGTACCGGTGTTCGCCAGCGACTTGTAGAAGCGGACCCCGAGGATCTGACCGTTCACCGACGGTATGAACTGCACACCCAGCTCCGCCGCGTTGGTGTCACCCGCGTCGACGGATCCCGGCACTGTCGAGTCACTCCAAAGCGAGAACGGTCCGGTCGGACTGGATGCACTCGCTGTAATGAAGGTCCAACTGGTGGACGACATTGTGTTGCCAGCAGCATCTTTGGCGCCACTGATGGTGACAGTGTACTGAGTACCCGGCGCCAGCGCGGCGGCGGGGGTGAAGGTTTCGGTCAGGGTGGCGGCGTCATAGGCAGCCGATCCGCCGACCGACCCGGCCCCGCTGGACAGGGTCATCGTGACCGTCGACGGGGTGACCGCTTCGGTGAAGGTCGCCTGCGGCGTCACGTCCACCGGCACGGACGACGCGCCACCCAGAGGTGACCGCACCGCTACCGCTGGTGGTGTAACGTCCGGTGGTGCGGTCGTGCTGAAGACCACGTCCACCCAGTAATGGGCACCGTTGTAGCTGTGGTCGGGGAATCCACCGGCGCCGTACAGATACAGGCCGTTGCCACCTGCGGTCGCAGTGTCCGGCGCATGCAGCGGCGCATTGTTGACGGTGGTGTTCAGTATGCCGCCGCTGGCCGAATAATGACCGTTCGGAGCGTGGTAGGACACGACATAGGTGGTGCCGGCGGTAACCGCGACCGCCGTAGAAAAGGTCACCTGCTGCCATCCGGACGCGGTCTCGTTCGTGAACGTGGCGGTCGCCAGCGCCGTGCCGTTATTCGTCCACAGCGTGCCGACATGGGTGCCGGTGTTGGCCGCGCTCTTGTAGAATCGCAACCCGGTCACCCAGCCACTGACATCCGCCGTGAAGCGAACCCCGAGCTCGACTCCCTGGGTATCGCCGGAATCCACGGTCGCCGGAATGGACGTCGTGTCAAAAATCGAGCACGGACACAGGCCCGAGGTTGTGAAGGACCACGATACCGGCGCCATCGTATTGCCGGTCGGGTCGCTCGCCCCCGACACGGAGACGGTGTAGACGTGACCGGCCGCCAGCGTGGTGGTCGGAGCGAGCGTTGCCGTCCTGCTCGGCAGGTCGTAGGTCACCGTCGACGCGACGAGGTTGTTGTTCTGAGCGTCGGTCAGTTTCATCACGATGCTCGACGGCGTGACGCGCTCGCTGAAGGTCGCCTTCACCAATGACGTGGCGGGGACGCTGTTCGCGCCCGCCCCCGGGCTTGCACTGGCAATCGTCGGCGGTGTCACGTCCGGTGGTAGCGACAGGACCACGTCGACCCAGTAGTTCGTGGTTGACGGCTGCGACGGGAAGGCGTGCGTGCCATAAATGTAGACGCCGTTCGACCCGTCCTCTCCGTTGGCAAGGGCATGCAGCGGAGGATTGTCGACCCCACCCGAGGCGAACTGGTTGGCCGTCGTGGAGTACCGACCGGTAGCGGTGTGGTACGAGGCAATATAGGTGGTGTTCTTGACGATACTCACGGGGGTGGCGAACGTCAGTGTCTGCCAACCGGTACTGCTCTCCCCGGTGAAGGTGCCGGTGGCCAACTGGGTACCCGTGGACGACCACAGCGTGCCGGTGTGGGTGCCGGTGTTCGCCGGCCCCTTGTAGAAACGGATACCGGTGATCTTTCCGTCCTCGTCGGAGCGGAACTTGACTCCGAGCTCGACCGCACCGGCGTCGGACTCGGAGATGTTCGCCGGAGTGGCCGCGTCGGACCAGATCCCGCACGGGCACAGACCTTCAACCAGCGGCTGCACAACGGTGGTGAAGGTCCACGTCGCCGGAGCGGCAAGCACGTTGTCGGCGATGTCACGCACCCCGCTGACCGTCGCGGTGTAGGTCGTACCGTTGGCCAGCGCCGCACTCGGAGTGAACGTCGCCGTTCTGGTCGACGCGTCGTATCCGACGCTTCCCGCCACGTTCTGCCCGCCCGCGGCAACGGTGAAGGTGATCGTCGCCGGCTGGACGGGCTCGTTGAACACCGCTGTCGGGGTCACCGTCGGGGTCACGCTGGACGACGCGGGCAGCGGCGTCTGGCTCGCCACCGTCGGTGGGGTGACGTCCGGTGGCGCGACATTGGTGAACACCGGGTCCACCCAGTAGTTGGTGGAACCGTAGGTGCTGGTCGGGAACCCGGTGCTACCCGCGCGGTACACACCGTTCGCGGCGGTTGCGGAGTCCTTGGTCGCGTGCAGCGGCACCGCGTCGGCCGCGTTCACCTCGAAGAAGCCCGCGTCCGCCGCGTAGTGCCCGGCGGGCGCCCAGTAGGACGCGACATACGCGGTGTTCTTGGTGATCTGTACCGGCTGTGCGAAGGTGACCTGCTGCCAGCCGGACGCGCTCTCGCCGGTAAAGGTGGCGGTCGCCAGCTGGGTGCCGGTGGCCGACCACAGCGTGCCGATGTGCGTACCGGTATTGCCGCTGCCCTTGTAGAACCGGACTCCGGTGACCCAGCCGTCGACGTCGGCGGTGAAACGGACGCCGAGTTCCAGTGCGCTGGTGTCGGTGACCGCCGGGGTCTTCGGGGTCACGGCGGAACCGAAGATCACACATGAGCAGTTGACAGTGACCGAAACGGTCACCGGCGCGGAGATGTTGCCGCTGTCATCGGCTGCACGGGCTTTGACCGCGACCGCGCCGAGCCCGTGGACCGTCCCGGTGTAGCTCCAGCTACCGCGACCGGTCGCCGGGTGCCAGCTGGCACCACCGTCGATGGAGACCTCGACCCCGCCGACGGCGCCGGCCGTGTCAGCGGCGGTGCCGGTCACGGTCAGTTGACTGCCGTTGGTGACGGTCGCTCCGGCGCTCGGCGAGGTGATGCTGACCGACGGTGGCGTGTGGTCGGTGGACGCGGTAGCCGCGACCAGCCCGGCCATCAGCGTCGCCGGCTGCGCGCCCATATCCGCCAGCAGGTTCACGGTGGCCTGCTGCATGCTGGTGTTGACGGCCGTCGTCGTGCCGTCGTGGACGCCGTCCAGGCCCCAGGGGAACTGGATCGTGCCCGCGCCGAACACGAGCGCGCCGCTCGCGGCGCGATAGAGCGTCAGGTGGTGCGTGGTCGTACCCGCCGCGACTGTGGTCCCGTAGTCCTGCAGGTACTGGCTGACAGCACCGGTGGTCGTCGACAGCTGCACCAGACCAGCCGGGCGGGAACCGTTGTCGAGATCCTCATCGGACTCGTACCCGATCGAGTGCTGGGACAGAGCCGCGGACGCACCAGGCGCCAGGCTGGCGATGGATGTGTTGCGCCAGAAGCGCATCTTGCCGTCGGCGGCCGGGACCGTGATGGTGAGGTCGCTGTTGTTGGCCATGTAGGCGGTGCCGGTCAACGCGTTCTCCGGCCGGCCACCGTCGGCCGGCGGGCTCTTACGTGGGTCACGCCAGGTACCGGTCCATACCGGCGGGTCCTGGGGGTCCACCACGTCGAGATAGGTCTCCTTGTAGGTGACCATCGTCCGGTACGGGGTGCTGGCCCCGTCCGCGCTCGGCTCCCAGCGCGTCTTCCAGTAGACCTCGTTGCCGCTGAAGAACGCCAGGTTCACACCGGCATCGCGGGCCGCCTCGACGTTCGCCCGCTGCGGGCCTGACCAGTACTCGTCATGACCGACCGACAGAAACGTCTTGTGGTTGGTCAGCAGGCTGCCGTACCGATCGGTGTCGACACCGCTGGCGTAGGAGACGTCGTAGCCGTTCCGCTCAAGAAAACGGATCATCGGATACTCGTTGGCGAAGACGAAGTCGCGTCCGTCCGGCACGTCACCACGGGTCGTGAACGGACGGTTGTAGCTGACCTTGTAGGCGCGTCCGATCGGTCCCGGGTAGAGACTCGCTCCGCCGAAGGCGTTGTATGCCTGCCAGGTGGTGTCAGACGTCTGGTACAGCACGTCCGAGTGGCTTGTGTCATTTCTTACCACGAAAACGATGTGATTGTCCGCGTTGGTATCGATACGGGTCAATTTGGCCACATAAACGCCGGAGACCGCGCTACCGGGCACCGCCCAGGATGCCGATTCCGCCCAATTGCCACAGTCGGTGAGGTTGGTGGCGGTATAGAAGAAGCAGGCGGGCTGGCTCTGTACGCCGGTGTGGTTGACGGTGGCCATCTTCCTGGCTCCGTCGCCCCCGTACCAGCCAAGACGATAAACGTCAATCCGATAGGCACTGGCACTTGTTTTGATCTTGAAATGCACTGTGCTGCCGGCGTTGACGCTGATGTCGGTGCTGAATCCTTGAATGGTGTCGTCACCGGTGCCGGTGGTGTCCCACTCCGACTGCGGTGAACCGGTCTTGGTGTTCTCGCATGCGATCGGATTGACGACCGGAGGACCGCACGGGTCGGCCGCGTGAGCGCGGGAGGCGAGCGGTACAGAGAGAGCCATCAGCATCGCGACCGCTACCGACAGGACGATCAGTCGTGAGCTGACTGGCGAGACGAGCTGACGGTACCCCTCGCCCCTTCGCACGATCAGTAACGGGGACAACGGATTTTCACGGCTTGAAATGCGCACCTGCCGGACTCCTACCTGCGGAGACGCCCCCGGAAGAACGTCATCGAATCGCGCACTGCCCTCCAGGATGACGAAGCCCGATATTCGGTGATGTATCGGCATGGCATGCTCGACCCTCAGCCCCGCGGACGCAGCCCGGCTGCCGCGGTCTCACCGCGCCACCGCGCCGACCTCCGGACGGGACAGCCCCCTCCTGGACGCCGGGCCACCCCCCTACCGGAGCCCGACCATGAGAAATTACCCTATATAGCCCTGCATATCCAGCCCGAGCCCACATGTTGTGGCGGTAATCAGAAAATCAGCCCATTGTCCGCACACAGCCGGACATCCGAACAACACCGGATCATAAACTTGTCAAGACTTCAACCATAATATTGTGGCGAACATGGATAGTTGGTTCTTCGGCTCGGCCGGAGGGGGAAGAGCCTTTGTACTCAACGCTGCGTGACGGTCCACTGCCCCACACGCCGGACACCGCGCCCGG